>NZ_NIQC01000011.1 GCF_002216005.1 Natranaerobius trueperi | reverse complement strand
AGTCCTTATTAAAAATGCTTTATCTTGCGACTATGGATATCACTAAAAAATGGACTATGAGAACAAAAAATTGGGCTCAGATACTGGGACAACTAAGCATTTATTTCGAAGGACGGATATAAGAAAAATTTTATCTAGTAGTTGCATACTAGGAGTTCTTTACTAACCAGTTACCAAATAAAAACAAAAATGATAAATCGAGGGAGAAGTCCCTTATCTAAGGTAACTCCCTCGATTTATTAAGCATTTTATACTGTAATTAAGTTATTCTTATATGTCAGTATCGGAATGTTTACACCAATTACTTGACAGACTCTTAAAATCCAACTTCAAATTCCTCACCAATCAATCAGTAGATTATAAATTACTTATTTCTTTGTGTAAGTTAGCATTTTTATTGGTCATCTCGGGCAGGTAAAGCTCTGTATTAAGTTCCTTTTCGAATAAATAAATTATCAAAGCATCTATGAGACAGGCTTTTTTACACACTTCACGACAATCTAATTTTTTAGGTAACAATTAAACCTACCTGATCATACGAGAGGTGGGTTCTTTATTTTTGATCACATTAATAATTTTTAGTTCATCTTGTTTAGAATTCTAATATTCCATAGCTTTTAAATGATAATCATACATCTTTCGAATAGAGGTTTCTTCCCCTGTTTTAGCATCGATATAAATTAGTAGGTGTTCTCCTTTTGTTTCTACAGGAACCCTCCACTGCAATTTTCCTGAGTTGTCATAAATCAGAGTAGGTTCACTTAGAAATACGTTTCTAGGGTTCACTTGGTTCTTGGCTTCTTTTTTAGAATACAATACTTCTTTTTCCTTCAAGTCATTTACCATTTCGTCTAGATCATCTTCAAAAAAGTCGGTTCTTACAAAGTGTTCTATAGTTCCATCATCTAGGGTTATTGACACTTGAACCTGATCGGGGATAAACAGTATATCATCAATCACCTGGTGGTATGATAGATGCAGTTTCCCATTACTTTCACGTAAAGTTTCTAGCTCGTGATCTTCCATGGAAATACCAACATTGTCTGAGAGAAAGTTTTCTGCCTCATTAATGGCTTCATCCCAATCTAAATTAGTTTTTTCAACAGAAATTCTTTTTTCATCTATTATTCCTTCTTCACTTTCTTCCTTTTCCATAATTCTATGTTCTATCACTTCATCTTTTAAGTTTATTGCTAATTGAAACAATTTGTCAGCAGTGAATTCTACTTCATAATTCTGAGGTTTATCATCCCTAGAAGGATGACTAGAAATATCATGATACTTTAAATCATCAAGGTTAAAGTATCCTTCAAGATGATCTTTTGCAATCTCTTTTACTACATCTTCTTTTTCTTCTTTTATTTCTTCTAGACTTAATGCATCTTCATTTGTAACTTGTTTTTCCTGCTCACTTAAGTCTTTTTTCATATAATCATTGTAATAACCAAACTGATATTTATCCCCATCCGTGTATTTTTCAAGTTCAGAAAGATACTTTTCAGCTTCATCTATTTCTTCATTAGTAATTGCTGACTGAACATCAACTAGCTTTTCCCTTAGTCCTTCATACTCCTCAAGAATTGATGCAAATAGTTCTTCTCGTTCTTTTGTAAATCCATCTTCTTTAATCCAATCAGTAAAAGAATAGACATTATGGGTGAAATCTCGAATATTCATAATAACATGATGATAATCTTGAAATGCTTGATAACTAGGAATATACCTCAAGGCATCAGAGAGATCTCCACCATAACTATCTACTCTATCAAGATATTCTAACACCTTCTCTTCATCTTTACTCGCAAGTGCCTGATACCCATTAGTTAAAATACGATCAATATTTAAGATACTATCTGCTAGATATCGATCCTGTATATTGTAAACATATCCTTTTGCATCATCATCTTGTTGATATAAATTATAAATAACCACTAGAGAAATGATTAAAAGAGCTGCTAAAGCTCCACTAATAATTTTAAATTTCTTTTCCTGGCTCAAAGAACTCCTCCCCCTTTTAATAAACACCCTAAATACAAATCTTTGACTATATCCAAATTATTACAGATCTCTGTCATTAGTTCAACATCTAAAAGAAAATTCCTTTTTTAATAAATTTTCATTTGTCTCTTTAAAACAAGATATGCTACATAACATTATTAATCAGTCGTTTTCTACAACACAATCAAATTCGCACTTTCTGCAAAACTTTGAGTATTCACTTTGATCTAAGTTCCTTTGCTTGTTATTATTTTTATCTTGATCTAAATTTACTATTGAGGCTTCTGGTGATGTATTACACAATGTTCTACTATATGATCCAGCTCGGGCAGGTAAAGCTTCTGTATTAAGTTCTGTTGTTGAATAGATATAATCATCAAAAGCATTTATGGGACAGCTTTTTTACAAGCTTCATCACAATCAATACATGGATCAAAACTTATAAGCCCGGAAGGATCAATTTTTTTATTTAAAAGTAATGCACGAAGACGAACTCTCGGTCCAAATTAGGGTGAACTTTGTCACTTTTTTTGTTGTATCACCAACTCCTGTAACTGCACACGTTAACACTAACTTATTTGACATAATTATATTCTTTGTAATAATTAACAAAGATACCCTTGGACCAAGAGATTCTTTATAATCTATTCACTCATTTCTTCAATAGAGTCAACTTCAACATAATCAGGAACAACCAGACCTAATTCAGCACCTTCGTAAAGTGGACCATAATTCTCTAAACCATCACCATATGTTTCCCAGTAACTTGCCTGGGTTAATGGAAGCCAAGCACATACCATAGCATCAAAATCTCCACTGACTAAACCTTGAAACACAAACGCCACATCAACCATCTTCATTTCTACTTCATAATTCATTTCTTGTTCTAGTACGTAAGCTATTAAGTTTGTTGTAGCGATAGCATCAGTCCAATTATTATATAGAAGTTTAACAATTTCTCCTTTTCCATCTGTATCTTCTGGAATCCATTCATGGATAGTTTCTTGATTTTCTTCTGCCCAACCAATTATTTTTTCACGTTCACTATCACCTGGGTCCTCTACTAATTGCATTAATTCACCAAGCTCTTCGTCTGTCAAGTAATAGTTTTCAAGAAGTTCAGTCACCTCAGGCATATCATTAGATAATCCCATTCTACCTAAAGCTTCTATATTTTCATCATCACCAAAAGTATTTTCAGGATCATCTAAAAACTTAAGACCAAATTTTTGAAACTTCCAATGCGGTGTCCATCCAATACCAACAATCCATTCTTCACTTTCTACAGCACTCTCTATTTGAGCTATCATAGCCGGCTCACTTGAGTCAATTAGTTCATATTCATCTAAATCATACACATCCATCACTTCATATTCTACAGTGTCCATTAATTCTGCTCCAGCATCTATTCCAATAATTTCGTTATCAAACCTTTCTGGTATTGTTTGATCTCCTTCAGGCTGACACCCAACGCCTATAAATTGAGTAAATATCAATAGAGCTAACCCCACTGTAAGTTTTTTAAACATTAAAATGGTCCCCCTTTATATGTGGTTTTTTACTTCCATTTTTAAAATAATTATGCATGTAGTCTAGAAAAAATTAACATTTAAAAAGGATTGATAGATTTTGCACATAATATGTAAAAAAAGCAGCCCTAGCATATCACTAGTTGCTGCTTTCTTATCTTAAGAATTAAAGCTTTAATTTTATCTTACAAGTGAGGGGGGATCCCCAAAATTTTAACTATACTTTTGAACAGTTTTATTCATCAGGTAAAGCTCTTAAAAATTCATCTCCTATTTTTTGTAATATAGATTTCTTGGCAAATAATGCAGTTAATAGATTTTTACTTGTAAGTTCTGTATCGTGCTCTTTGAAATCAGCTTGTTTAAGCTCTTCAATAAAACTCTTTAAATCATAAATTTTATACTTTTCAATCTCTCTTTGTTCAGCAGCATATTCTAAAACATTAATAATAATATCTTGATATGTTGCATCTAAAGAGAGATCTAATAAGCTACATAATTCCGGAAATACCTTCTCAAATAGTAGCCTTTTAGGCTCTATTTGAGAGAGGTCAAGAATTTTAGCTAATTCATAAATTGTTTCATCTGGTATAGATAATAAACTTTCAAAAAATAGCTTGTCATTAATAGGCTTAATATAATATTTGCTACCTTTGAGATCATTAATTGTACGTTTAGCATCGTAGTATCCCATTTTTAATTTTGTTTGAATTAAATCATTATCAAAATTTAAAATTCTACCTAAATCTTCAGAGGGCATAATATTTGTTATTTTGACATTTTCATCTTCAACTTTTCTAACTACTCCCATCCCTAAAGTCCTAATAGCAATTATCTCAGTACAACCTTTTCTTACTAACATATTGATAGGACAATTATCATAAAAAGCACCATCTAAAAAAACTTTACCTTCTATAGGTTCAGATTTAAATACAGGGAAGTTAGCACTTGCCATTAAATAATCAACCATTTTACCAAGGGGTATATCCTCTTTATAAAGCTCTAAAGGTTTAAAATCTGAAATTGAAATTGTAACTACCCCAAAATCCATTGTAGAATTATGAATTTTTTCCTCATCTATAACTGATTCCACAGTTTCACGCATGTTTTTAGTATCAATTCCTCTATTTTCAATAATATCTCGTAATTTTGAAGAAAAATATGATATTGCTTCTTTATCGATCTGTTTATTCATAAGTTTTTGAACCTGGGATTCTTCTAAATCAAATAGAAAAGAATTATCTATTTTCTTCCACCACTCATAACCTAATTCAAAATCGCCTTGTGCTAATATCGCCCCATTAATCGCTCCAATAGACGTACCAGAAACTCCAGAAAAATTATATCCTTCCTCTAACAAAGCCTTTATTGCTCCCATGTGAAAAGCCCCTCTAGAGCCACCACCTTCTAAAGCCAATCCAAGCATAATTTCTTTTCACATCCTTTTCCATAAAGTCTTCATAATTCATAAGGCTCGAAGTTTATAATTAGTCTATTTTCATTTATTAAATCATATCACTCTTTTAGATAACAAGAGTTTTTGTAACATTTGATTTATGTGCCTTAAAAGCGGTAGCTAGTAAGATACTATATAACAGATATTATAATTTTCATAATATCTGTTATATATAGGGATTTTTAATTCATTTTAAATGCAACATTTCCCCGAATCAAGAACCGATATAAATACCGTCACCAAGGGGTTGAACTAGTTAATAATGATGGTAAGGGTAAGGTGAGTTATCTAAAGTTTCATAGAGAAATATCGCCCACATAAAGCTTAATCTCTCCAGTTTCTCTTTCAAGGACAAAGATTTTGTCTCTACCTGGGAACAATTAATTCATCTTCTATTACAAATGGTTTTTTCTTGAGTCCAGTTCTGTTCATCTTTTTCTAGACATAAGAAATAATTTCCTATTCAGTTACTAAAAATACCTCATGTTCTTTTCTTTAGAGACGGCTTTTAATCGATGATTATTTTCCCAAAGGACCTTATCTTCCTTTATGGAATATAGATAATCTTCCTGAGCAATTAAGTCATTGGTTAACCAGAAGGTTCTATTGCCTTCTACAGGAAAAGAATCCAAAGTTTCACCTATATTAAATTTCCTCTATAACTGTTTTTATTAACTTGAGCCCCATACAAGTAGCATTCAATCCTATGGTTATCCGATAAATTAGAAATAAAAATCCCATATCCACCATACTTTATTTTGATTTTATCTAAGCTAATTATAACTTCAGCTAAATTTAGAATCAAATTCTACAAAAGTAAATAAATAACATTTGTAATATACAAAAAATTAAGCAGCTATAGCCATCTATCATCTGACTTTAGCTGCTTAATTTATAATTTTGTAATTTGTAAAAATTATTGTGTCTCGTTTACAACTGACTGTACTCCAAATTTAGATAATGTTAAAAATTGATTTTCAGATGTTTTAAGTGTTAATACATCTTCTTCGATGCTTTTAATAGTACCATGAATACCACCAATTGTAACCACATTATCGTCTTTTTGAAGATTATCTAACATTTGTTGCCGCTCTTTTTGTTGTTTTTGTTGTGGTCTAATTAAAAAGAAATAAAAGACTCCTATTAGAATAATCATAGGTAAAAATTGAGCTACAGCTCCTGGCATTACTATTCCCCCTTATAATTAATTAACGAGCACTAAAAAACTTCCGCCTAGTAGTGATGCAACTAACACCAGTAGCATATTTATTTCTAAAGTACGCAGTGAAAAACGCATCCTCATCCCTCCAAGTTATTATTAATTTCTTCTACCCCTTATCAATAATAATCGTAATAATTGAGCTAAAGCCATTGCGGTAGCAGCAACATAAGTCATAGCAGCAGCATTTAAAACCTCTTTTGTTGGTTTTACTTCATCCACTGTTAAAAAATTGCTACCTTCTAGAGCTGCTACAGCTCTAGTACTAGCATTAAACTCAACTGGTAAAGTAACTATCTGAAATAGTACTGCAAAAAAGAATAGTGCAATACCTAAATCCATTAATAATGTATTTCCACCTTGAGAAAATAACATTCCTATAAAAAATAACGGAACTCCTAATTTTGAACCGAAATTAGCTGCTGGAAAGATCATGTTCCGTAGAGACAATGCAAAATAACCATTAGCATGTTGTATTGCATGACCAACTTCATGGGCAGCTATACCAAGAGAGGCAAGAGAAGTTCCGTTATGAACATTTGAAGATAACCGAACAACCTTTTTCCTTGGGTCATAATGATCCGACAATTCCCCTCTACTTTGTTCTATTTTGACATCATCTAAACCAGAGTTATCTAAGATAGCTCGAGCAACTTTTGCACCACTAAATCCACTTTTACTAGGAACTTTAATATATTTGTGATATGCTGACTTCACCCTGTTTTGAGCATACATTACAAAAAACAAGGCTGGTATAACAAATATAATAAACCCTGTATCTAAAAGCCACATAGATATCTCCTCCTAGAGAATATTTAAATTGTTTCTATATTTCATTCTACCCTTCAAAAATAAAAGAAAGTTAAAATAATTATGTGAAATTGTTAAAAACATGAATTTACAGTATTAGGGCGAAAAGCCCACGGCCTGTGATAGATGGAGTAGCGTAAGCAAAAGTCTATCAGCCTATACTGCTATATGCACTGGTATGGGAAGGGTACTGGCATACCCTTAACTTGGGAGCTGTCTAAAGCAGAAATGAATTGAGGACGCATAGCTACCCGAAAATCCTACGCATTTATGCGTGTGGAGTGTCAAAATTCTACATAAAAAGATACACCTTGGTTTTCATTTTCTACCCATACTTTAGCACCATGTAAATTAACTATCCTTTGTACAACCGCTAATCCTAATCCAAATTTACCTTTATGACCTTTGTTAAACTTAGCAAAAATTGTATTAATACTCTCTTCTTCTATTGGTGGGCCATCATTGTAAATATGAAGTACGATAGATTGAGATTTTTGTGATAAAGATATTACTATTTCATTCTTTGCATACCTTATCTGATTATCTAGTAGATTTTCTAAAACAACTCTCCATTGTTCCTTTTCACCAGTTATTTCTATAGGGGCTAAGTCAAGAGACCAATCAAGTTCTCGTCTAAGTAAACGCAACCTATCAGAAACTTCTTGGATTAACTCTGAAAAACTAAAAGTTTCATAGTTTTTTTCATGTGTTTCCATATAATCAAGTTTTGTTAAATAAAGTAAGTTTCTAATTCGTTTTTCTAGTTGCAAAGCTTCTTCATCGATCACTTCCACCGTATTATTAAGGTCTCCTTTAGGATAAATACCATCTCGAATTGATTGCGTATAACTTCTTATCACCATAACCGGAGTCTTTAGCTCATGAGAAACATGCTGTAAAAAACTTTGTTCTACTTCATCATGATGGATTAATTGTTTTCGTAACTGTTCTATCGATTGTCCTAGTTTTCCTATCTCATCATTTCGTTCTAATGCTACAGGTTCACTCCACTCTCTATTCGTCAATTTTTCAACTCGTTGTTCTAGAGCAACTAATGGTTTTGATAAATATTTTGCTAGTAGCAATGATGGAATCCAGCTAAATAACAAAACTCCACCCATTATTAGTAAAATCCTCTGAAACAATGTTTGAACTAGACCATCCCTGTAAGTATCCCACATATAAGAAATTAGATAAATATTATTCCCACTTGGAGTATTTTCTCTTCTAGCAACATAAAAAATTGTTCTCTTATCTACTTCTGCAGTGTATTCTTTACTGTCCTCAGTTTGGCCTTGTACCTTTTTAGCCACATCTTGTAAAAACTCACGCTGAAGTGGAGGATAAGCAATAATATTACCATTTTCAGATACTAAAAAATGATTAACTGTTCGTATATCCTGTAATTGTTTTCTACGATCTTTAAAGATATTGTTGTCTAAAGAACCATGGTCTAAAGGCTGATCCTCTTGTTGTAAAACCAAACTTTGGGCGCTATCTATGGTAGCGTAAATTTCTCGTGTAAAAAAATCTCTTAATATCCAGGGAAGAACAATACTTAAAATAATCGTTACCCCTAAAGTGATTGCTGCAAAAACAAGCCAAATTTGCATAGATAATGAATAGTTTCTCATGATATCACCATTCTATATCCATATCCGTAGATTGTTTCAACTTGTAAATTTGGCATCTTTTTGCGTAATCTACGTACTAGGTCATCTACAACTCGGTCTGTTCCGAAGTAGTCATTACCCCAAATATTATCTAATATTTGCTCTCGAGATAGTGCATGTCCTTTATTAGCTATAAAATACAATAGTAAATCAAATTCTTTAGAAGTTAAATCAATTACTTGATCACCTGATCTTACTGTTCTACTTTTCTTATAGACATAGTAAGAATTGACCTCAATCGGTGTTTGTTCTTCTTGTTTAGGGTCTTTATAGACCCGCTTCAATAATTTGTGTGCACGTATGATTAGTTCTCTTGGCATAAAAGGTTTAGGTAGGTAATCATCACTACCCATTTCAAGACCTACTACCCGATCTATATCAGCATCTCGAGCTGATATAAAGATAATAGG
Organism: Natranaerobius trueperi; assembly: GCF_002216005.1. NCBI lineage: Bacteria > Bacillati > Bacillota > Clostridia > Natranaerobiales > Natranaerobiaceae > Natranaerobius > Natranaerobius trueperi. The sequence continues at coordinate 69,567 of NZ_NIQC01000011.1, read as the reverse complement.
AACTTCAGGTGAAACATTTTTAATTTCTTTTATAAGTTGAAACCCATCTATATCTGGTAACATTATATCTAAAATCCATAAATGTGGTGGTGTTTCAATTACCTTTTGGGCTGATTCACCATCTAGAAATGACAAAACTTCCCAGCCTTCCTTTTGTAAATAACTTGTAAGCACAGAGTTAAGATTGCTATCATCTTCTACTATATTGATTCTGTAAGACATTTTTTTGCCTCCTTCAAGTGTAATTATAGCAAAAGAAAGGCTGGCTTTCTAAAGATTTATTTCTTCAATCAAATCTGGTAATGTGTCTATAAAATAATCAGCATATTTATTATATGCTAATTCATCTGTTATGAGTTCTATAACCTCCTCAAAGGGTGTTACTTCTATATCTTCAACTCTTAATATATGATAACCATACTCAGTTTTTACAGGTTCACCAATTTCCCCTATTTCTTGTTCTAAAATTGCGTCTCTAAATTCTGGGACTAAATCTGAAATATATACATCTTCATAATATCCATCGGTATCTACACTTCCTGTATCATCTGTATAACTAGCAGCTAACTCATTAATATCAGCGCCATCTTGCAATTGGTCATACAGATCATCAGCTTTTTTTAAGGCTTTTTCTTCACTACGAACCTCTTCTATTTTTCCGTTTGATGTTATATCTTCAGTCATAACTAAAATATGAGTAAAACTAGCTATAGTCAATTCATCGGATTTTTCCTCATAATACTCTAGTTTTTCATCTTCACTTACTTGATCACGAAAGTGAGCTTTCGCAGTAAACATTGAAACTAGGGTCTCTTTTATATCCTCTTTAGTAATATCTAAGGTTTCATAAGCATAATCTAATTCTTTTTCACTATAATATGATTTTAATTCATCTAATAATATTTCAGCCTGTTTTTCTGCCCAATCAGTTTCTTTCACTAGAGGAGACACAGTTTTTTCTAAAATAAGTTCTTCTAAAATTTGTCTTTGCACATCAGGTTCGTTTATAGGAATATCAGGATATAAAAAAGCCTGTACGCTTAGAAATGTAATAAATTCTTCATCTGTAATTTTGCCATCTTCAAATTCAGCAATTATATCTTTGTCAAAATTTGATGCATCCACTTGAGAAAATAACCCATCTAATTCATCATTGTCCTGATTTTCACTACTACAAGCACTTAAAAACATAAGTGATAATAAAAAAGTTAGTACAATACCTATCATTTGTTTGTTTACCTTATTCATTATTCTATACCCTCTTTCTTTGTATATTTTAAAGTTTAGTGATTTAATTATAATATTTAAGTACAAAACAATTATTAAAAAATTATGGGAAATTGTAAAAAAGTAAGCGTCAAACTATCCCCACATAGTAAAACAGCTAAGATTGTGTCATAATTCCCCCAACTAACTAAGGTAGGGGGGATTTTCATGTCACAACCTAAAAACAAATATGAAAAACGAAGAGAAAGTTGGAAACAGCACATAGCTGAGTTTAGATCCAGTGGCATGACCACTAGAGAATGGTGCAATACACATAATTTAAGTATCACTAAACTGCGTTACTGGCTCAGAAAATACAAAGATCAGGATTTGAATAATCACAATAATACATCTGATACTCAGTGGCTTCCACTGAAAGTTGATAATGCCAGCCAGGTAGAAAAAAAGGACACTTCCCAGATGACAGTAAAAGTTGGTCAGGCTTCCATAGAAGTAGGATCTGATTTTGATAAACAATTACTAAAAGATTTAGTCAGGACTCTTTCAGAACTATGCTAACAGAAGCCAGTGTAGAAAGAGTCTACCTGGCAGTTGGCAAAACAGATTTGAGAAAGTCAATAGACGGCTTGGCAGTGTTAGTACAACAGAGCTTTGAATTAGACCCATTCTCTCCATGCCTGTTCGCTTTCTGTAATCGCAAAAAAGATAAAATCAAAATACTCTACTGGGACTCATCGGGCTTTTGGCTGTACTACCATAGATTAGAAGAAGGTAAATTCCCCAATTTGGAAGCTCTAGTGAAGTAACTCCAGATCAGATGCAGCTTTTTAACGAAACTGAAAAAGAAGCTGATGCTTCTGCAAAAGAACCTGAACTGGAGGAAATTACATACAAGCGTCGTAAATCCAAAGGCCAGCGAGATATACAGTTAGAAGGCCTTGAAGAAGAAGTTGTAGAGCATCGCCTTTCTTCAGAAGAACAGGTGTGCTCTTGTTGTGGTGATAACCTTCATGAAATGAGCACAGAAGAAAGACGCGAATTAAAAATCTTTCCTGCCAAGGCCAAGGTATTAAAGCACATTAAGTATGTTTACAGCTGAAGAAAATGCGATAGAGAAAATACTACTACACCAGTGAAAACAGCACCTTCTCCGAATCCTGTGATTTCTGGCAGTTTAGCTTCACCTTCTTCTGTAGCTTACATAATGACTCAAAAATACCTGGAAGCACAGCCACTTTACCGTCAAGAACAAAATCTATCCCGTTTAGGTATTAAATTGTCACGTCAGACAATGGCTAACTGGATGATCAAAACTGCAAATGATTGGCTCACTCCTCTTTACAACAGATTGCATGAATTGCTAGCCTTACATGCTGATGAGACTACTCTACAAGTTTTAAAAGAGGACGGTAGAAAAGCCAGTAGTAAATCTTTCCTCTGGCTTTACCGTACTAGTAAAGAAGCTAGCCCGATAGTGCTCTATGACTATCAGACAACTAGAGCCAGTAAACATCCCATTAAATTTTTAAAAGGATTTGAAGGGTATCTCCATGTTGATGGTTATCCAGGTTACAACGACATACCAAATGTTAGCTTAGTAGGTTGCTGGAGCCATGCCAGGCGAAAATTTGACGAGGCTCTAAAGGCACTCCCTAAAGACAAGCAAAACGCTGATGCGGCTTCTCGCGAGGGATTTGAATACTACAACAAGTTATTTGCCATAGAGCGTGATATCAAAGATAAATCAAAAGAAGAGCGTTACAAAATTCGGCACGAGCGTAGTTACCAGTACTTAAAGAATTCAAGAATTCGGGACCTGGCTAGAAGAACAAAAATCTAAAGCTTTACCTAAAAGTGCATTTGGAAAAGCTATCTCTTACTGCCTAAATCAGTGGAAAAAACTAAATACATTTTTAGAAGATGGCGACTTAGAGTTAGATAACAATAGAGCTGAAAGGTCTATAAAACCCTTTGTCATAGGTAGAAAGAACTGGATGTTCGCTAATACACCTAAAGGAGCTAACTCTAGTGCTTTAATTTATAGCATTATTGAAACTGCCAAAGAGAATGAACTTAATCCATTTAATTATTTACAGTTCTTGTTTGAAAACTTACCTCAGATTGACATCAACGACCAAGAAAAATTAGATAAATTTTTACCTTGGTCAGAATATCTACCAGGAAACTATAAGCTGCAAAAAACTCAAAGCAAATAGCAAAAGTCAGTTATAACAGACACTCCCACTTATTATTTAAAATGAGATGGGAGTTTTTTATTAAGGAAATGTGGGTGCTATTTGACGCTTACACTTAAAACGTGGTGGTCATTAAAGGATTATATTAATATTTCAATCCACGCACCCATATAGGGTGCGACATATAAAGGCAAATACATTTGTTTCGACTGCATGATTTCAATCCACGCACCCATATAGGGTGCGACTGATGGTCTACTTTTAAAAGGTCCAGTTGGAACAATATTTCAATCCACGCACCCATATAGGGTGCGACTAGGGTCGCCATAGCCACTTAATACAGCTTCGTCTATTTCAATCCACGCACCCATATAGGGTGCGACACAGACCCGTAGTACCGAGTAATGACCCGTTCAAATTTCAATCCACGCACCCATATAGGGTGCGACTACTTCAAACCCTTTATTGTCGAAACTACCATTATTTCAATCCACGCACCCATATAGGGTGCGACTTTTTCCCTGTGTGGGTATGTATCACCGTATATATTTCAATCCACGCACCCATATAGGGTGCGACTGTAACTCTTCTAAAAATGTTTCATCTTCACTTGATTTCAATCCACGCACCCATATAGGGTGCGACGTAATTTACACCAACAACAGCCACCTCGTTTGGTATTTCAATCCACGCACCCATATAGGGTGCGACTATACAGACGCTGCTGATGTATCAGAAGAGTTCGATTTCAATCCACGCACCCATATAGGGTGCGACCTCTAATATGTTTTATAATGTTATAATACTACTATTTCAATCCACGCACCCATATAGGGTGCGACGGTTTCAGAAATCAAAACAGGAGGGGTTATGAATATTTCAATCCACGCACCCATATAGGGTGCGACAAATCATCCCACTTGACATGTAATAGTTTTTCTTATTTCAATCCACGCACCCATATAGGGTGCGACAGTATGTGTCCCTTCATTAAAAATCAGTCCTGCTAAAAAAATTTCAATCCACGCACCCATATAGGGTGCGACAAAGAAACGTAAATTATATCAATGGTACGGACAAATTTCAATCCACGCACCCATATAGGGTGCGACGTATCGACTTCTTCTTCTAACTTTTGTTTCTGCCCATTTCAATCCACGCACCCATATAGGGTGCGACTTGTTCAACTTCTTTATAGTATTTACACAAGTTTTTATTTCAATCCACGCACCCATATAGGGTGCGACATAGCGAAAAAGATCCGACAGAAATAGTATCACGAATTTCAATCCACGCACCCATATAGGGTGCGACCAATTCTATTTTAGATGGATTTGGTCTATTAACAGATTTCAATCCACGCACCCATATAGGGTGCGACCGCCCAACCCGCACTAGCTAAAGCATAAAGCGCGGATTTCAATCCACGCACCCATATAGGGTGCGACAAGCCGTAAGTTTGGCTATGGATAGCGTTAATAAATTTCAATCCACGCACCCATATAGGGTGCGACCAACAGGAACGATTAGATAAACTTAATCAATTAAATTTCAATCCACGCACCCATATAGGGTGCGACTAAATTACACAGAACCTACTGAATTAATCGACAAATTATTTCAATCCACGCACCCATATAGGGTGCGACAATCAAACAGGCGAAGTCTTCGGAAACATATACGATTTCAATCCACGCACCCATATAGGGTGCGACTTTTATGCAAAATTTTAAAGGACTGATTAATATGATTTCAATCCACGCACCCATATAGGGTGCGACTTCCTTCTGATTTTGCTCTCTCAAACGCCCAGTCGGATTTCAATCCACGCACCCATATAGGGTGCGACGTATTACGAGGACTTACAAGAGGATGTAAAAAAGATTTCAATCCACGCACCCATATAGGGTGCGACATGGTGATTATTGGCCTTATGCTTTTGTGAGTTGTATTTCAATCCACGCACCCATATAGGGTGCGACTCTTTGACAAACTAACGTTTGACCATATGGTATATTTCAATCCACGCACCCATATAGGGTGCGACAAGGAAATCGTTACCACTAGGGGAAAATAGTCGCATTTCAATCCACGCACCCATATAGGGTGCGACCCTTCTAGTGAGTTAACTTGATCTCGGAGCTTTTATTTCAATCCACGCACCCATATAGGGTGCGACATCCGCTTCCTGGCGAAGTGATTTACCTTCAGATTATTTCAATCCACGCACCCATATAGGGTGCGACATCCGCTTCCTGGCGAAGTGATTTACCTTCAGATTATTTCAATCCACGCACCCATATAGGGTGCGACTTACAGCTCATAGACTGAAAGGATTAAACTCTCTTATTTCAATCCACGCACCCATATAGGGTGCGACGTAATATCACTAATTGTAAACTCTCCGTTGTTATCAATTTCAATCCACGCACCCATATAGGGTGCGACTCGACAAGGACAGTTTTACACTGGATTTTGGAGCATTTCAATCCACGCACCCATATAGGGTGCGACGTCAAGAGATAGGGAAAAGGACGTATATCAAGAAAATTTCAATCCACGCACCCATATAGGGTGCGACGTTTGACGAGTTATACAAGGATATACTGGAAGGTGAAATTTCAATCCACGCACCCATATAGGGTGCGACCCGGATGCAACAATAGATCTTTCAGACTTAATTGAATTTCAATCCACGCACCCATATAGGGTGCGACAACAAAAATTAAACATGATTGCGGATATATTATGATTTCAATCCACGCACCCATATAGGGTGCGACGCGTATTTAAGACTTCGAGATAATATTAAAGAAGTAATTTCAATCCACGCACCCATATAGGGTGCGACTAAATATCAAAATAAAGGTGTCGATGTAACCTGATTTCAATCCACGCACCCATATAGGGTGCGACTTAACGAAGTTTCCACACGGTCTAGTTGCTGGTATTTCAATCCACGCACCCATATAGGGTGCGACAAGGCTGTTAAGTTGTAGGTATTAGCTTAGGATTATTTCAATCCACGCACCCATATAGGGTGCGACAGAAGACTCCGAGCAGTTTTTACAAGAAACAATTATTTCAATCCACGCACCCATATAGGGTGCGACAGAATCTAAAACGGTAGACAATATAATAACACAAATTTCAATCCACGCACCCATATAGGGTGCGACATGTAGCGCGTGATGCGTTGGACGGAGAATTGGGATTTCAATCCACGCACCCATATAGGGTGCGACGAATTAACCGAAAAAGGGTACGTAGTTAAGTACGATTTCAATCCACGCACCCATATAGGGTGCGACGGGACGAGAGAAAATATAGATGGATTTTTCTAGGTATTTCAATCCACGCACCCATATAGGGTGCGACGTATTTTCTAGGTATACCAGTCGCCTATTCAAGTATTTCAATCCACGCACCCATATAGGGTGCGACGCAAAAAAGTTAAAAGGTCGTATAGAGGGAGAAATAATTTCAATCCACGCACCCATATAGGGTGCGACTTAACTTTATATTGGTTTCACGATAGAGATGCACCAATTTCAATCCACGCACCCATATAGGGTGCGACATATAAGGAGGTTTTTGTTTGCAAGAACTATTAATTATTTCAATCCACGCACCCATATAGGGTGCGACCTATCTACTTCTAATTATAAAGGTTGCAAAGTTATTTCAATCCACGCACCCATATAGGGTGCGACCGATCGGAACGTGCAACTGGCGAAGCTACCTTTAAAGGTATTTCAATCCACGCACCCATATAGGGTGCGACCCCGGACCTAATATAGTTTTCAATTAAATACGGTATTTCAATCCACGCACCCATATAGGGTGCGACCAAATCAGTTAATGCAAACGCAGCACTGCTAGATAATTTCAATCCACGCACCCATATAGGGTGCGACAATGATCGAAAGTTATACAGATGGTTTAAGTGAAATTTCAATCCACGCACCCATATAGGGTGCGACAATTGTGTAAATGAGCTATTAGATGAGTTTGCAGATTTCAATCCACGCACCCATATAGGGTGCGACCTGTCTATTGACAGTTTAGTTTTAGGTGTTTCGGGCAATTTCAATCCACGCACCCATATAGGGTGCGACTGCGATATTTGAGCAAAAATCTAATTTTTGAGTTCATTTTTAGTCAAATATCACTATTTTCCTATTAGTTTACGATTTATTTTTTTAATAATAGGAACAAATTTCAAATAATGTGGTGCGAGAATATCTATAATTCTCTGTTAACTTCACATTCGCACTCAAATAAAAAGTGGACCTTCCACATCAAGTGATTCTTTTATACCTATATGTTCTACTTTTTTTTTATAATTATCTCCTAATCGATAAATTATCAAACTATCTTCATTTTCATCAATAATATCAATTAGTTGATACTTTAATTCTCTTAACTGAGTTGAGTCAACAACACATTCAAATACTGAATTTTGAACTCTAACACCATAGTTTTGACAAATTTTTGAAACTTTTCGTAACCTCTTGGTGCCTTTAATACTTGTTGTACTAACATCATAAGTAATAACAACTAACAAAGAAATCACCTACTTCCATAAGAGAGGCGGATACTCATCCAAATCTCCTCTTAAATATCTTGCAAGTAGCATTGATTGAGCATAAGGAACCACCCCCCAAGGAATTTTTTCGCCCAAATAAGGATGATTTATTTTCTCTTGTTTTCTATCTTGCCAATGTTTAAGAAATTTCTTTCTAGCTTCATCTTTCATTAATATAGCACCATTTTCTTTAACCGAAAAATCACCTTTTTTCATTACTTTTTTGTTAATTAGCGAGATTACAAAGCGCTCCGCATATACTCCCCTCAGTTCTTCCATCATGTCAAGAGCTAGTGAGGCCCTGCCTGGTCTATCACGATGTAAAAATCCTACATATGCATCAAGTCCTATACTTTCCGCTGCAGATATAATATCATTCGATAGTAAGGTGTATGCAAAGGATAGCATAGCATTTACTTTATCAAGAGGTGGCCTTCTACTTCTTCTTTTAAATCGAAATTCGTCTTTTTGCTGTAAGATTAATTGGTCAAAAACTTCATTATAACTAACAGCTGCCTGCCCTTCATAACCTCGTAGTAATTCTAAATTATTAACGTTCCTAACCTCAGTTATTAAATCTGATAAGTGTTGAGATGTTTCTTTAAATTTATCAATATCAACCCTTAACGGATAATCTCTAGTAGCCCTTTCAAGTATCCATTTATTATTATAAATTTTACCTACAATGAAGTTTCGAGCTATTTTTGCACTCAAATTTTTATCATCTGATAAGCGATACTGAGTTTTCCTTAAAACCACATTACCTCTACTCTCCCCAATTATTCTTGCCAAAAATTTGCCGTTCCTAGTCAGGAAAACTAATGATATATTTCTTTCAGCACAAGCTCCCATTAAAGCTGGACTAGCCCCGCTATATCCAAAAGTATAGACTGATTCTAAATTATGTAGTGGAACACGACCAATTCGTTCTTTGTCTTTCTTTACAACAATGTTTTCACCATCTAAACTTAAATAAACATCAGGACTAGTAACAAATAAACTGTTCAACAATCTCTTCATTCTCTGATTTTCCTTTCTATATAATTGCTTACAGATTGCTTTTTCATTAAATTTGGTATACAAAGGTTTTTTAAAGAACAACTTTTACAAAATGGCCCTGTCTTAACTCGAGGGGTGTATCGCTTATCAAAATAATGGTGCATTTCACTAAATACATCTCTAACTTCCTGTTTATCTGAGGAACTGACTGGAACCTCTATTCTTTGTTTAATTTTATCATAATAAATATAACCCTTAGAAACCTTACATAGAAGCATTTCTTCGAGGCACATTGCTTGTGCTACCAATTGAACAATATCTGATTTATTTTGTTTTGGTTTTCCTCTTTTGTACTCAATTGGGATTGGTATATATTTGTTTTGCGAACCTTGAATAGGCACGCCTTCTTTATCTTTTTTGAACTCCACCACATCACTAACTCCAGTAGCACCTAGTTCTTTTGAATGTATAGGCATTGAACGAACTATAAGCATCTCATTTCTCTTTTCCCTAATAAAAGGTTTATCTACTTTTTTGTGTACATTCTGACCTTCGACTGTTCTTACATTTTCTTCCCATTGTTGTTCAATATGTATTAGGGCCCACTGCCTTTTACAAAAATAAAAATGTTGTATCCCGGATAGTAGTAAAAAATCTTCTTCTCTACTCCCCATCATACACTTCCACATCAAGCCCTTTTAAATTGCTTAATTCAATTTTCACATCATCCATTGTTTTTGGGGTTTCTTCTTTTAGTTCAATAGAAAGAGAACGGTGTACTTTGCCTGATGGATATTGCCCTAATTTTGTATTATGTTTCCACCAGTACACCTTATTAATAGTCATACTTCCATCTGGACGGGCAGATGAGGCATCGTTTTCAAAAAGAGTTTCTAATGAATATTTAATTTTTTCAGCATCTTCTTTTGTAAATTTTGTCTTTTCAGCTAGTTGAGTATTTATACTTCCATAAAATACATAAACACCAAAATCAACACGATGTTTCATTCCCATTGTATCTGAACCCTTATTATCAGAAGTAGTCGAATTAACACTTTTTGTTATTTGTGTACTAGTTATATCAACTGGATGTAAACTTATTGCTGGATGTATAGATACCGGTCCTCTAACACCAATTGAAGTTGATTCTCCACCTTTAAAAGCAAAAACTTGTCCAAAACTTCTAACATCTGTCCATGTTTCACAAGAAATATCATGATATAAATCTTTATCTTTAGTTTCCTTTAATTCTTTAACTGAATCAGCACGTTCTTTTAAACTTTTAAACCCATCGTTCTTTCTTTCATCTGATTGAACAAAAATGGGTTCCCCTTGATCTTGTAGACGGTTACGAATCTTTCTTTTTATGCAAACATCTGATACTTCTCCAAACCCTTCATAATTTTGTCTAGGGCGATTTCCATTTAAAGGATCACCATTTGGGTTTGCATTTTTAACTAAAAAAACAACAGCAAAATCAATCTTATAATCCAAAATAGACATATCTATACCTCCTGATTTGAGTTATAATTTTCTTGCTTCTCTTTCTTACTTGTGTACAGCTCATATCTCTGGCTATAAAACCCTAACAAGTACTTTCCGCTTAAAGGTTTATTATTAAAATCATCAATTTCTATTTGTGAAGCAATTTCATCAATTAAGCGATTATAATAAAATGCTTTATTCCCAAGTTTAACTTGATAAGGTTGTAAGTTAGTCTGAATAATTTGCCATGTTCTAGCAGGATGTCTAGAAAAAGCATTCATATATCGTATTGCATTCGTCGCCCGATCCTCTTCTTTTGTTAAGGCCCTTCTCTCAAGTACATCAGCTACAGCTAGCAAGCGACCAAATAGATAATCTCTATTCCTATTTGTAACATCTAAAGCCACTTCATATCCCTCCTTTTCATATTGCTTATTTAATAATGCACACGTTATACTTAGTGTTTTTTCCCACTCCCATCTATCCATCGCAACAGGGTTTGATGCTCTGTAGAAAGCACTTCTTATAATATCTAACGGAATCTTATGACCATCTACTATACAAGGAAGTATCCTTTCCATGGTGCCTTTAATAATATTATCACCAACTCGAGGGCCATAGGCCACTAGAGCAATATCACGAGATGATGGTGCTCCATAAAATTTAATTCGTTGTTTGCCTTCACTTTTTTTGTACTGGTGTAACCACGAACATGTCTGATGCCATTTAATAATTTGTTTTAAGTATTCTTCTTTTTCTAAATTACGATAATACACGATTGATAGCCGTCCAGGTGTCGCTGCATCAAGAATTAATATAGAAACCTGTGATTTATATGAAAGATCACTTTTGTAACCATCGATCGCTTTACTAAACTTTTCAGCAAATATCTCATGAGTGTCACTTTCTTCTGTTTCATTTGTGAAATTATAACCCAGTTCTCTAAATAAAGAATCTGCATCATCTTGGGGTGAAGGGACTTCTGTTTTTTCATTTCCCCAAACAAGAAACACTCTCCCATCTACGATTTTCCCTTGCTTTTGAATCAACCATTTTAAAGCATTATGTGCTTTTTGTGATACATCATAACTAATACTTACGACCTCATTTGCTTTATCGAAACGCCCCCTAAATGTCAAACCACTTGTGTCATTCCCAGATATAAGTTTGGCACTATCACCTGCTCGTCTTAACCCACTCAAGTGTTTTTCTGTTCTAGGTTTTGTTTTCCCAGTTACATAACAAAGGTCACTTTGTTGTAATTTATCTTTATAAAAGTTAATGAAAGAATTTATCACTTCTTCATCTTCCCAAACTTTTGTTTCACTGCTTCCCAGTTTGTGAGTATTAAAACGTACAAATACTTTGTCTTGTGTATCACTAATAACTTTAAAAAGTTTAGGTTTTTCACCATATTCTTCACCTACTGTTTTTGTCCATTTCGGAATTAAGTGGTTTTTCTTATCTACTGAAAGAATTGAAACTTCTATAAGATCTTTAATTAAAGTTCCTTTGAGTATATACCAGTATATTGATTTTACACGATCATTGGTGTGAGGTGATTCAACCCATTCTTTCAAATTAGTTAAATAATCTTCATATGGTTGAAATCCTTTTCTGATTTTTCCTCCGTATTTTTCAAAGTCACCTGCTACATACATAAGTTTATCGTGGAGTGGATGAGGAACTGGTTTACTAGTACGACTAAGAGACTGTTCAGTGCAAGGTATAACTGTTGTTGCCTCTTCTTTATCAACCACTTTCGCATTGTAGAAGTTACCGGCTTCATCCACAGTGATCTCGACTTGCGCAGACTGTGTAGTATGAGCAATAGGTAATAATGTATAACGACGGTTACTTTTCGTTATCCCAACTTTTCCTACCTGTCCAATGTTGTTTTCATATGTTTGATATAAATCATACATCCAGCCCATTTATGTCCTCCTTCAATTTGTTATTTCTCCATCTAATTCTTCCACAGATTGGAGATTTTCTTTTTGAAAGGATTTTGGTGTTAGTTTGGATATAGGTCGAACTAAATCACATTGATCAGGACGTATAAAATTTATGTATCCGTCTTTCATTACTGGGTTCCATAACCGTGCTTCTAGCATATTTTTTCCTGTCTCGTCAGGATAGTTAAGGCCATGAACCATAGTGCCTAAATGAATGGAACCATATTTGTCATAGTAACCTTCCCCTTCCCCAAATTCACAAGGCTCTACATATGCGGGACATTCTCTAACCCCTAAAAACACATCTCTTCTGCCACCTGCTTTAATACATCTCTTGGCTATATTGTGGTGTTTATGTTCATTTCGATCATAGTCTAAGTCAGGTCGATGTGGGTTAAAAATAAAGTGAGCTTTAACCTGGTATCTTACATTTTTCAAATAAGTATAGTTAGCTAAAGTATTCTCATTTTTGTTATAACTAATTGGACGTATTCCTTTGGCTTCCATTTTTATAGGGTTCATTACACGAACTTCATCAATAATCCATAAAATTGTAGGCTTCCAATAAACAGATTCAAGCATCCCCTTTAGTGCTTGATATGTAGGAACTTGATAAGATAATTTCTCTCCCCCCATTTTTGTTATAGGATCTGTGAACAATGCATAAGATCCATACACTTCAAACTCCACCTGGTTTCGCACAATATCACCTCTATTTAAATAAATTTTGCATTCATCTTTCCCTCTTCGTCAGTTGAAATACCATAGTTTATGTCATAAGCATTTTCTCTTAATGCTAATATCTCACCATCAAGCAGTGAAGTTACACTTCCAGTTTCGCTTAACTTTTGAAGTTCGAAATCGAAAATATTAACAATGTAATGTTGCGATTTATTTATTAAATCAGATATTCTGTTTATATCGACCTCACCATTTAATTCAGCAATCAGTTCTGCTCCTTTCTTATATGGTACTAACACAGATCTAGTCGGTTGGTCAATCACTTGAAAATAATCTCCTTCGGTTTTCATACTGGTATATAATAGCAATGGAAACTGATCCCCTGTTTTATTCTCATAGTATTGTTTATACTTGTTGCTTCCAACAAGTAGATTAAAGAGATTTTCTTTCAATGAAGGAACAGTATAATTAAGGTCTTCTTGAAATTCTTTAAAATAATTTTTAAAATAAAAATACATAATTTTTCCTGATAAAAGATCATTTTCTATAAATCCTTTTTCTTTATCTATTAGAATTTTTTCTGTAATTTCTGCACCTACTTTTATAGTTTTTAGTTTATTAAGATTTTCTTCATTGTGATTAATAATGAAAACATTTCCGTAATAATAGTCATTATGCCTATTACATCTACCTGCAGCCTGTGCTATTGAATCCAATCCAGCTAGAGATCTGATAACACAGTTAAAACTAATATCAACCCCAGCTTCAATTAATTGCGTACTAATACATATGACTTTTTCACCATTATTCAGGGCATTTTTCACTTCCTTTAATACTTCTGCTCTATGAGCCGCACACATTGAAGTACTTAAATGGTAAACTTTCACGTCGCAATTTAGTCTTAATTGATCATATAGTTTTTTAACAACTGTTTTAGTGTTCAATATAGTAAGAATACTTGAAGTTTCATTAAGAAGCCCTATAATAAATTTGGTTATTTCCTCTGTACTCCAACCTGAAGGAATAGTCTTATCTACTATTTCAACACGTTTAAAATGCTCTTCAACTTCTTCTAATTTTGAAATGATTTCACCATCAATAGAATCGATATTATTTTCAACATATTCAAGAGCCGGCTGTGTAGCTGTACACAATAACAGGCTCGAATCACAAACATTTTTTAAAAAGTTTAAAGCTTGGTTAAACATAGAAATACACTTTACAGGGACAGATTGTACTTCATCAAATATTACAATAGAGTTTGCAAGGTTATGTAGACGTCTAGTATCACGTGTTTTTTTAGAATAAAACGCATTAAGAAATTGAACCATGGTTGTAAAGACAATAGGGACATCCCAATTATCTCTTGTTAAGTGTCTCTTCTTCTTTTCATATAAATTTTCCTCATCAGTATCTTCAATTACATTTGAATGGTGTTCAATGATATGTCCATCATCCCCTAAAATACTTCTTACTTCTTCTGCATTTTGTTCAATAATTGAAGTATAAGGAACTACATAAATGATTCGGTCCTTATTGTATTTAACAGCATGTTTCAAAGCATATCTTAAGCTTGAGAGAGTTTTTCCTCCGCCGGTTGGTATTGACAATGTATAAATACCAGTAGATTTATCAGCAAAACAATCGCATTCTTCAGACATTTGTCTTCGCAAATTGTTAATTTTACTTTCACTTTTGTCGGCATTGTTTAAATCATTTAAATAATCTATTAATTTTAAATAATAAGATTGAAATAACTCTTTGTTATTTGGAGGCCTTGGTAGAGTGATATTTTCATCAAAACACCTTGCATCTGTTCTATCAGCATCAATTAAACAACTAAAAATATATTTAGTTAGTAACGAAATTGTAAATTTTGGGTCGTTTTTACAATTTTGACTTAAAACTTTTTCTAATTCTTTTTCACTTTTTTTAATGTCGTTCTTTAGTGAAGGTAAAGAATATATTACTTCTAGAAAATTATTCTTGATCTTACTATAATCATCTATCTCTTTCTCCTTAATCCTTCTGAGGAAGTCAGATTTTGAATTTGCAGATAAATAATCTATTAAACCTGTATGATGAGATAATATAACATTACTTAATATTTCTGTAACAAGTCGAGTAGATACACTTTTCTCATCTTGATGAAAAAATTCAAATAATAATTTGCCACCTGCCGTTGAGTGATCTATACTTCCTTTTTTAGTTTGACAGTATTGATCTTCAACTGCACCCAAAATATACTCTTTAAATTGACTACTCATTTTGCCTAAATCGTGTAACCAACCTACTATATATGTTAATTGTTTAACTCCGATTTTTTCACCATAACGAGAAGATAGTTTACCTACACTACTCAAATGCTCTTGAACAGACTGAATGCACCCATCCTTATCACGAATATGAGCTATATAATCCACATAGTTACCTCCAATTCCTTATGACTCAAATGATCTGTCATATTTTTCTAATAAGTAGTTTCTTTTTAATTTATTGAAAACCCTTCTAATTTTAATAGACTTTTAATTTTATTTAAACTTTTAATAATCATAGTCAATTTTTCTATTAGTAAAAAATAATTCATCTGTTCAGAATTTAGTTTGTTAGGCGAATTTTCTTCTACTACCGTATCTTCTGTGTATACTTACTACGCTCATTACTCTTCTAGAGTGTAGTCGATTTGCTGGACACGGAGAAAGGTTCTATAATTAATTCAAGAAAGAAAGTGTTCAGCAATGCCTAAGAAGTTCACTGAAGATTATAAAAGAGAAATGGTGAAACTAGTAACAGATTTAGGGAAGAAACCCTCTGAAGTAGCAAAAGAAATTGGGGTCAGCGCAACATCAGTTAGAAGGTGGGTAAATCAATATAACCACCATGGAAATGATGCCTTTCCTGGCAAAGGTAACCTAAGACCAGAAGACGCAAAGCAAAAAGCTTTAGAAAAAAAAGAGAGAATTAAAGCAGGAGGTAGAGATCCTAAAAAAGGCTATGGGCATCTTCAGCAGAGGCGAGAGATAAAGTATTCTTTTATTAAAGATCACAGCTCCGTATTTCCCGTCAAGAAGATGTGCCAAACTCTAGAAGTTAGTAGGAGCGCTTATTACGATTGGCTTAAATCTCCCATGAGTCATCGTAAAAAAATAGATCAGGACTTGTATTAGCATAGTAAAGAAATTTTTGATGAATCAAGTAGCACTTATGGTCATAGAAGAATAAAAAAAGCATTAAATAAAAAGGGCATCAAGACCAGCAACAATAGGGTACGACGTATAATGCATGAGAATGGGTTAATTAGTGTTTTAAAGACCAGATATAAAGCTACTACAAATTCTAATCACAGTTATCCGGTTGCTCCAAATTTACTAACTCAAGATTTTAGTGCAGAGACAGTTAATCAGAAATGGGTTGGTGACATTACTTATATTTCACCCCAAGAAGGCTGATTACATAGCAGCTTAGATTATATGTCACCTATGGAATATGAAAAACATCAAGCAGAATGTGATTTTTTAGTAGCTTAAATCTAAAATTTAATACCTATGAAAAAGTGAGAAAATGGGCGCTCCTAAGTGTCCAGCTCGGCTAGAGCACTCCACTTATTACCGAAACAGCTGGGGCCTTCAATCCTAGATCTACTCCCATTACTGTATCAGTCTCTTTAGGTTTGGGTTCTGGTACTGTTACACATACTTGGGCGATCCATTTATTTGATTTTTTCGTGATGCGAAGTGTCCCTAATTTGTTTTTTAATAGATTCTGTTGGTACTCTGTTAAAATAACTTTTACTGCACTCTGTTTTGATTTACCATTGATGTACACTGGAAATTCAACCGTGTTTTCTTTTATCCTATAGTTTTGGTTGTTCCATATGCAGACGGGCTTTTTTAAGACTGGTACTCTTTTTATCTTCTTGGATCTGCGGTAGACACTTTTTGCTTCACGAATAGATTGATTTTTTACTGCACTTGGCATAGATGCTTGAACATCTTTTGACGACGCTTTAATTCTTTTTCTTCTTGTATCATTTATTGCTAGTACTTCAATTTTTTGTTCAGTACATACTTCATGGACAATTTCTTTAAAACGCTGTTCTACCTTTTAATTAGAAAATATCTTTCTTCGGTATCTTGGGCAGAAAACAAAATGATAGTTAATTAAAGATACGGTGTTTTAGTTCTTCTATATTCTTGTTTCATATGATTTAATTGTATATGTTTTTGATTTATAGTACAACTTTATTTTATTAAAAAAATAGGCTTTCATCCCACGATTGAAAGCGTGGGATGAAAGCCCTAATACTGTAATTAGAGATCAGATATTTATTGCAAGAGTTCAACCTATAAGTGAATATAGAAGCTATAGATAAAAGTAGTAATAAGAGGGAAGATATGCTCATCTCCCCTCTTATAAAAAACTATTTCACTCGGTTAATTGCTTTAGTTAGTGAATATATTCTTTAACTTATATATTTATTATCTCTTTTAATGTTACTTCATCTTTAGAATTTATTATAAAATCTGCAACACTCAAGTCCTGATTTCCTGAGTTTGGGTTTTGAAATCCTATACACTTCATCTCAGCCGCTTTTGCAGCTTTAACTCCATTGCTTGAATCTTCAATCACAAGACATTGGTTTGGACTAACTCTTAATTGTTTTGCTGTTTGTAAAAAAATATCCGGGTATGGTTTACTTTTTTGTACTTGTTCACCACTTATAAGATAATCAAAAAAACAATTAATATCTAACTTGTTTACAACAAGCTCAATTATTTTTTTAGGTGATGAAGAAGCTACTGCTGTCTCTAAATTATTCTGCTTTGATTCTAATATAAGGTTTTTTATGTTAGGAAATAATGGCAAAGCAGAAGAAGCCAAATAATTATATACTTCTTTTTTATGATTCTCAACTAATTCCTCTACAGAGTAATTAAGCTTAAAATCACTTCTAATCTGTTCCCATAAAGCTTCCATTGTCATACCAATATAACTTTCATGTTGCTTACTATCAAGTTCTATCCCCATTTTTTTGATTAATTTTTTTTCAATTTCTATATGTATAGGTTCACTATCGATAATTACACCATCCATATCGAAAATCACTGCTTTAATTTTGCACATTTTAGTCTTCCCCCCGTAAAATAGTCTTTAAAACACTATCCGAGTTAAACTAAATGTACAGACCTCCTTGTACAATAAAATCAATTTCGACTTCATAGTCAAATAAATTCACTGATCTTTGAAAAAATAATACTTGACTATTCATAGCACGTCTTTTTAGTTCTTCATTTTAGGAGGTTTACACCGTTTATTTGAAAGATTATATCCTAATTACTAATAATTTTTGTTACTTGCTTTATTTAATACTCAAATTTTTCAACACTCTCTTGTAATTCCTTAGCTATTTCTGCTAGTCGTTCACTAGCTCGTGCTATTTCTTCAAATGAGGCATTTTGTTCTTCAACTGAAGCAGAAGCTTCCTGTGTTCCAGCAGCATTTTCTTCTGATATTGCAGAAAGATTTTCTATAATACTTATAAGTTCATCTTTTTTAGAATCCACTACTTTCCCTGAATTATTAATGTTTTCAATTACTTCGTTCATTTTTTCAATAGCACTAGCAATACCTTTGAACTTATCATGAATTAATTCTACACTTTCTGTTTGTAGCTTCACATTTTCACTAGTTTCTTGCATACTATTAACAGCATGTTCTGTTTTATTAACTAGTTCAGAAATAATATTATATATTTCGTCTGTGAATTGATTAGATTGTTCTGCTAATTTTCGTATTTCTTCTGCCACTACTGCAAAACCCTTGCCTTTTTCTCCAGCTCTAGCTGCTTCTATAGCTGCATTAAGTGCCAATAAATTTGTTTGTTCTGAAATACTTTTAATCATTTGGCTAGCATTTTCTATTTTTGTTGTACTTTCATTAGTTTCTGTAATAGTTTTGTGAACTTCTTGTACGGATTTATTATTATTATTTGTTTGTTCGACTAGTTGATCTAGTATCTCAGTACCTTCATCCTTAAGTTTACTAACCTCACTAATAGAAGTGTTCATATCTTTAACATTTTCTTGATCATTTTCTATTATATTACTTAATTCATTAACATGTTCTACTCCCTTTTCTGTATCCTTTGCTTGGTCACTAGAACTTTTAGCAATGTCTTCTATAGTTTTTGATACTTCATCTGTTGCCTTTGCCGACTCTTCTGTTGTTGAAGACAGTTGTTCTGATGATGATAGAACATCTTCACCCACGTCACTTATATTTTTTATTAAAGTACCTATTTGTTGAAACATAGTGTCTATCATCTTTGATAGTTCCCCTATTTCATCATTAGAAGATATATTAGAACTAACATTTAACTTTCCTTTAGCTCCTTCTGCAACAACTTCCTTAAGAGTTATAAGAGGTTTTGTAATTCTACTTGACATCCATAAACCACATAAAATTGCTATAATTAGCATTACAAAAGCTACTATCAAACTTTTATATGTAGACTCTACGAAATTACTTAAAGCTGCACCCTCATCCTGAACAGCTATTACACCCCAATTATCAGATGACCCAGGTAATTCAATGTCAGAATACGTTATTAATAAGTCATTTCCATCGTTATCCGTAAAGCTAGTAGCACCCACATTTCCTTCTAATACTTCCAATGTTATATCTTGATATTCAGGTTCTAAGTCAATATCTTGAGTTTCTGTTTTATGATTACCATCTGAATCTAAAACTGGGTCATCATTCTCGTCATATACTACTACTGTTTTTTCGTAATCTATTAAATTATATAGTTCTGATACATAGTTTCTATCTGGATGTGCTACTATTGTTCCTTCTCCATCAACGACCATAGCATACTTATCATCTGAAGCATAATCGTCTATCATATTTTGTACTTCATCTAACGTAATGTCTGAACCCATAATACCTACTAGTTGGTTTTCTTCATCATATATAGGTATGATCACAGGAGTTACTGGTGTATTAGTAGATACTGAATAATATGATTTACCCACAAAAGGTTCACGCTCTTCCATTGCTTGTTTAAACCACCATCTATTTGAGCGATCTCCATTCTCCCCAGAGGATCTTGCTGTTTGCATACCGTCTGTTCCTTGAACATAAAACAGATCAAAAAATGGATATTCTTCAATTCTTTCTTCTAAAAACTCTCTCTGCTCTTCTGGTTGAAACTCATATATGTTTTTAGAAGCTTGTATATTGTCAGTTATTGTATAGGCTTTTTCAATAAAATTAGAAACTGTATCCGATACTGAGTTAGCATAAAACATATGTTCATCTTCAATATTCTGTTCTTCTAAATCAAGAGTAAAATAATAATTCGAAAATGTTACAATACAAACTGCTACCACCAAAAGAACTACTATTAGTCCTACAATTTTTCCTTTTAAAGAATTTTTCATTTCCTACCCCCCTACTAATTTTAGTTTTATATTTATAGATCAAGAAATCCTTAGCAGTCACCTCCTTGTGCACAACTAGAGTTTCTTAGGTTCACTTATTAATGGTTAATAGCCAGTTCTCTCAAAATCCAAACTTTATCCGCAAGTGAAGGTAGTAACAAAAGAAAATGAAGATTGATGTACTGTTAGTTAGTCAAAAATATAATTGCACAAAAAATCCATATATAACTTTTAACATAAAAGGAAACTTTTTCTGACAACAGTATAGTCCAAAATACGCAAAATTTCAACAAATTTTCACAAATTCCACACAATTAGGACTAAAGAACGTCTCTTAACTTTATTTAATTAGGAGATATTTTTTTAATCCTAAATAGACGAATAACTCACCCTCATTTGAACGGTTTAAAATAGAATATATTAAATTAATAATTAGTTCTAACTACCCATATGCTACATCCTGTTTCTTTCAAACGAATCTCTTCATTTTATCAGTTGTAAGTAACTTTCGGTACGTGCTCTTTAGTTGCAGGATCAGCAAATTTTTAATAGAATACATGCTTTAAGTACTATATAGGAGGTTTCTTATGTCATATTTACTAAAATCACTAGAAGCTGGTCCACTTACTTTAAAGAATCGGCTAGTTATGCCACCTATGGCTACAGCAAAAGCTGAAGCTGACGGAACTATTAATCAGTCTATTCTTGACTATTATTTAGAAAAATCAAGTGGAGGATATATTTCTTTAATAATTGTCGAACATAGCTTTATCTCTCTTGAAGGTAAAGCTAGCGAATATCAAGTTTCTATAGCGGACGATGAAAAATTAGAAGGCTTAAAACAATTAGCAAATACTATCAAAAATAACGGCTCAAAAGCAGTGATGCAGATCAACCATGCCGGAAGTGCTGCTTCTGATGAGGTTATCGGAACAAAACCTGTAGGACCATCAGCAGTTAAAAAACCACGAAAAGGTAATCTACCCAAAGAGCTAACTGAAAAAGAAATTCAAGGCATTATCGAAGCTTTTAAAAATGCTGCTAGAAGAACTAAAGAAACTAATTTTGATGGTGTTGAAATTCATTCTGCTCATGGTTATCTTCTTAATCAATTCTACTCACCAATTACTAACAAAAGGACAGATAAATATGGTGGAGATATACATAATAGAATTCGAATTCACCTTGAAATAATCGAAGCAGTTAAAAAAGAAGTGGGTGATGACTTTCCAATCCTTTTAAGACTCGGAGCTTCAGATTACATGGATGGTGGGACTACTCTTGAAGATAGTAAAATAGCTGCTAGAGAATTTGAAAAAGTAGGAGTAGATATTCTTGATATTTCAGGAGGTCACTGTGGATATGTAGTACCTGGCCTTGAGGGGCAAGGTTTTTTTGCACCACTGACAGAATCTCTTAAAGAAGTAGTCTCAATTCCAGTTATCCTAACAGGTGGAATTACGGAACCTAAAGCAGCTGAAAAGCTAATTAATGAAGAAAAAGCTGATCTAATCGGGATAGGTAGAGCGATACTCGAGGACTCTAAATGGGCTAAAAAAGCTACTGAAAGTTTATCTTAACTAGCCTTCTTTCTAACAAGTATTGTTAATAGAATTAGATAAAGAGTATATTTGATTTACGAAAGGAGTCTAACCTATGAATTACAATGTAGAGTATGTTAGAAACCAGTTTCCCTCTTTAAACTCAGAGGTTTACGAAAAGGCCCCAGCTTTTTTTGATGGCCCTGGTGGAACAGAAGTACCACAAAGAGTTATTGATGCTATGTCATACTTCTTAAAAAACACAAATGCAATTCCTGGCATGGGTCCATTTAAAACAGCTGTAGAGTCAGATAAGGTTATTTGGAAATCTAGAGAGACCATTGCAAATTTTGTAGGGGCTAATCCTGAAGAAATAGCATTTGGTCAAAATGCAACCAGTTTAATGTACAAATTAGCATTTTCTCTTGGAAGAGAGATACAAAAAGGTGATGAGATAATAATCACAGAGATTGACCATGAAGCAAACAGAGGGCCGTGGCAAGCTTTAGAAGAACAAGGAGCAAAGATTAAAGAAGTAAAATTTGATCCAGATAAAAAAGCTTTAGACATGGAAGACTTTAAAAATAAAGTATCAGAAAAAACAAAAATTGCTGCTTTCAATTATGCTGCGAATACTTTAGGAACTATTTCAGATGTAAAAACTATGATTGATATGGTCCATAAAGTAGGTGGAGTTACAGTAATCGATGCAGTACACTATGCAGCTCACGGAGTTATTGATGTGAAAAATTTAAATGTAGACTTTTTATTATGTTCAGTATACAAATTCTTCGGTCCACATTTAGGTGTCCTCTATGGTAAAAAAGAAATTTTTGAAAAGTTAAGACCTTATAAGTTAATACCACAAAAAGACAGTATCCCCTATAAGCTAGAAACTGGAGTACCGAATCTAGAGGGGATTGCAGGAGCTAAAGAGGCCATCAATTTTATAGCTGATCTAGGAAGTAAGTTTTCAAACCAAAAAGATAAAACATCTTTAGAACGAGAACAGATAATAGCTGGTATGGACGTAATCGAAGTACATGAATCTTCGTTAAAAAAGTTCTTAACAGAAGAATTATCTCAGATTGATAAAGTAAATCTATACATACCACCAAAAGAAATACCTAAAACTTCTACAATATCCTTTACTGTAGACGGCTACAATTCCCATGATGTAGTGAAAGCTTTAGCAGATAAAGATATTTTTGCTACAAGTGGTCATTTTTACGCCTTAAAAACTATTGAACGTCTAGGGTTAGAACAAGTAGGAGGTCTTGTAAGAATAGGACTAGCACCTTACAATACCCAATCAGATGTAGAAAGATTATTAGAGATAGTTAAAGATTTATAATCTTTAAAAAGGAACCTTCAACTCTTAAGAGTGAAGGTTCCTTTAGCCAAATCTACTTAACATATTCACAGAATCTATTGATATTTAGAATTTCAGCTGTACCAGCAACAGTGGTTCCATAAAAAATAACTTGTTTATCAAGATCTAGAAAATTACAAATCTTTCCATTAGCGAGGTTACTTCCGGTCACTAATAATACAGCTCCATTCTTTTAGCTCTTCTGTTTTCGTTTTAGCATCTTCAATAATAACACCATACTTTTCTGTTCTAATATTTTGAGGGTTCATATCTACTACTCGAACCTTAAAATTTCTTCTTAAATAATCGAGCAGTGCTGGTTGTAACCCTATCAACGCAATTTTTGGATCATCAAAATTTGCTTGTAAATATTCTACGAGTTTTTGACCACATTCATTTGGTTCATTATCTTTACAACGGATGGTTTTATTAGTAATTCCTCAATAACTAGTGACAGCGTTCAGTACTGCAATAAAAGCCGCTTTAGCGAAAATTAGTATCTAATGGTATATTTAGAAAGTCCTGTACAGTACCTTGAAATGATCCTGGGCTATCGGTAAAGGCTTGACCAATAGCTCCTTTTAGTTCAGCTTGTAATAATTTAAGGTGATCTGTTCATCGTACAAGTTATGTTTTTGTGCTATTTCTTGTAAAAATTCTTTAAGTTTTTGAAAAATGGTATCTTGATCAACACTTACCACTCCTAACTTAATTAAGCTTTAATCACTGCACTTTGAACAATAACCGTGAAATTGTAGTTTTAAATCTTTTACTTCAAAATTATGTTCATTTAATATACTATCTTTCAAATTTTCTAATAAATCATATCGTATTTCTATAATACTTTGGCATTTCAAACATAGTAAATGATGATGTTCTTGTTGAGAAATAGTTAATTCATATCTATTTTGGTCCTCTTCAAAATTAATTTCTTGTATAATACCTAACTCTTCTAATATTTTAAGACTTCGATAAACTGTTGCAATCCCGATATTAGGATATTTTTTTGAAACTAAATTTAATATCTCTTTTGCACTTAAATGCCAATCAGGATTCTCTAGAAAAATTTCTAATATTGCTTCTCTTTGAGGTGTTAATTTATAATTTGAAAAACGAGACTTTATTTTTTCAAGAACTGATGAATCATTCATAACCCTCAACTCCCTACACCAACCCTCAAAAGAGGATTTAGAATCAGATCTGTTGAGATTAACGTGAATTTACTTTAATCTCAATCGTTAAACGGCATGTCACCTTTCCCACGATTTCTATGACACCCTCTAACATTTTTAACTTGATAAGACCCACCTTGAACACGGATGGCTTTTCCTATCACTAAAGCTTTAGCTACTTTCCCCCTAGCTTTATGCAAGATTAATTGATAAGTGGATCTAGCTACTCCCATACTTTCAGCAGCCTCTTGTTGATCAAGTCCTTCAATATCCTTTAGCCGAATTGCTTCCATCTCATCAATTGTTAACACTTCCTCCTCTAATTCACAAGTCGGAATTCCAGCAGGTTTAAAATAAGTAACCTCTGGTATATGTTCTACTTTTCGCTTTCTTTGACGTCTTGGCATTTAATCCCTCCTGTCTAATTAGCCCACATAAAGAAAGATATTATTGTCATATGTTAGTTAAGCATAAATTATATATTATTTTATGTCAAATATTTTTAAGTGTCAGTGTAATTGTTCTGTGATATTGTCACCCTAAAAACGTTCTGCTATAACTAAAAAGGTGACATATCAAATGACCTAATCAAACTATTGAAGGTAATATGACTATTAAGGAAGCAACCCTGGTTTCAAACATTAGTGAAAGACAAATCACACGATTAAAGAAAAGAATTCAAGATCTAGGTTCTAGTTTTGTTATTCGAAAAGAAAAGATGGGCTTTTAGGACAGATAGATACTTCTCCTTTTGCTTAGTTCGGAACTGGATTTTCATGTATCTGCACGGTGTCTGATGCTACAGGCACAATCCTTGGGTCAATAATGATGTTAAAAGGCTTTTTTAGGTGACATTTCAAAGAACATTGACAATATTTTTAAGTCTCAGTAAATAACAGAAACAAGACACAGTTTTATCTAAAAAAAACGCATGTTTATTTATCAAGAAAAGTGAGCCTTGTATTAAAACAAGGCTCTTATATTTTATAATTAAATTATCTTATTCAGTATCCAAACCTTCTAGATAATACTAACCCAATTATTACCGTTAACCATACATTCTTTCCTTCAGTTTATCAAAACACTCTTTCATTTTAATGGCTACTTCAGAATTTGGTGCATATTCTAAAATAGATTGACCCTCAATTTGCGCTTCTGTTACAGTTTCATCATATGGCAGTGAACCTAAAAAATCTACATTTAGGTTATAAACTCGCTGTTTAATTTTTTCAGTCATCTCTTGGTTGATATCACATTTATTTACTATCACCCCTAGAGAAATTTCAAAGAACTTACAAAGGTCAATAATACGTTCCATATCATGTATCCCAGAAACAGTAGGTTCTGTGATTACAAGAGCATATTTAGCCCCTGTAAGTGAAGCAATAACAGGGCACCCTGTTCCTGGTGACCCATCAATAAATATTTCATCTTTATCTCTTCTATTCGCTAACTCCATAGCTTTATCTCGTGTGTAAGTAACTAGTTTTCCTGAATTTTCCTCAGCAATTTCTAATTTAGCATGGGCCATAGTGCCATATTTAACTTCAGACGTATACCACTCACCGTTGATTGCCTTTTCAAGCTCTACAGCGTCATAATCACATACTAGTTTACAAACTCCACATCCTTCACAAGAAAATTCATCAATCTCGTAGCTATATCCCTCACCGGTTGATTTCTTATAAATAGCTTCAAACCGACAAGCTTGAAAACATTTTCCACAGCCAATACATTGATCCTTTAATATATGAGCTTGAAAACCACCGCTAAATAAACCTTTTTCTTGTAACTTAGGCTCTAAAATTAAATGTAAATCAGAAGCATCAACATCACAGTCAGATACAACGGTATCTTTTGCTAAAGCTGCTAAGGTTGCTGTAATAGAAGTTTTACCAGTTCCACCTTTGCCGCTAACTACTACTAGTTCATTAAAACCTGTGTTATTTTCTTCAATTCTAGCTTCTCGGACTTTGTCACCAGAAAGTTCCTCTACATTGTTATTATTAATGGCTTCAAAATTATGATTTATTTGACTTTGAGCTTTGACTTTTCGATCTAGTTTAGCTGTTTTTATGAGATTTTCTGCAATTTCAACAAATACTTTTTTATACTGGGGTAGTGTTTCTACAATTAAATCACCTTTAGAATATGCTTCAGCTATTTTCCTATCATCTGGTATTTCACCTATGATATCTAACTCTTCTTTTTTACAATATTTTCTGACACCTGGATCTTTTAAATTGCCCCTATTTATCAATACAACTGGTTCAATTCCAACCGAGCGACACATATCCACAGATAATTTAAGATCATGTAATCCAAATGGTGTTAAGTCTGTTATTAGCACACAAAGATCACTACCAATTACCGTCTCAACCGCAGAGCAGGAGGTTCCAGGCGGTGAATCTAATATATTAATTCCATTATCTGTATACTTTTTAACTTCTTTAATCAATCTAGGCGACATTCCGCCTTCACCGTGTTTAAGTAGTCCATACCATATATAAATCCCTTTACTTTCTCCTTGAATTAGACTACCTATATTGCGCTCCCCTTCTTGAATAGCTTCTTTTGGACAAACAATAGAACAGGCTCCACAAACATGACAAAGCTCGGGAAATAACATAGCTTTATTATTAATCACAGCCATGGCATTAAAAGTACATACTTCTGCACACTTGCCACAACCAACACACTTATCATTGTCAATTTCTATTGGAGCCTCAATGGTTATGTTTTCCTGATTGGTCCTTTTAGGAGTTAAAAAAAGATGCCCATTTGGTTCTTCCACATCACAATCTAAATAAGTTACTCTCTGATCTAATTCGTGATTTAAAATATAACTTAGATTAGTTGCAATGAAAGTTTTTCCAGTCCCACCTTTTCCACTAGAAATTGTAAGCTTCATTATGAACCTCCTTTATTGCCGGTAGGCTGACTATGAGCCTACCAGCATAAAACTTGTTATTTTTCATCTTCTTCTTCTAGTACATCTAAACGCTCATTGATCTCTTCGAGCTGTTTTTTCAACATATTAGCTTCCTTTTTTAGATTCTCTCTTTCGTACTCAGAATTATATTGGTCTTCATATGGTTCAGGGTCTAGTTGATAATATGCAGGTCTAGGAATACAACTGTAGCCTGACCTAGCCCATCTTGGTAACCCTGTTTGGTAATACATATTTCTAAAACCTCGTCTTCGCCCGCCCAAGAATCTACTACCTTCCATCCATGAGTTCATAAAACCAGTTCTTTCGAAACCTTTACAATAACCTGCTTTTCTTCCTGTCTTAGGTCCAAACCCTATTGGTCCGGATCCATCTAGTCTTGGCATTAACAATTTCCCCTTTCGTAAATTATTTTTCTCTGTGTTTTTTGTCATATACCAATAATCATTTAAAAAAAATCAATGTTGACAATAAGATTCGTTTCCTGATAGTTTTCCTTCATTATATTTTTTAATAACTGAATCAACTTCACCTTCGATCCCTACAATGGTGCCAACCCCATTATCATCAAAAATTCTTTTAGCTCTTTCTCCCATTCCACCAGCAATTATACATTGAACACCTTTTTCAGAAAGAAATTTAGGTAAAAATCCAGGCTGGTGACCAGGATTAGATATTGCTTCCTTAGAAACAACTTCACCATTTTTAATTTCTACAATAGTAAATTCGGGACAACGCCCAAAATGTGATGCTACCTGTCCTTTATCTGTTGAAATAGCAATCTTCATGTAAACTCCCCCTCATTAGTTTGTTGTAGCTTCTTCTGTTTGTTTCAGCTTCCCTTTTTCATAATCAACCAATGCCTCTTTAACTGTATTAGAAGCTTTAGTAAAAACTTTTATCTCTGCAGCATTTAAAACCCTCATTGCTTTAGGCCCGACATTTCCTGTGATCAAAACCTTAACATTATTGTCAGACAAAAATTGTGCCGTGCTAATTCCTGCACCTCCCGCAGCATGTCTAGATGGATTTTCTTTAGCCTCATAATCTTTCGTTTCTTGATCATAAAAAATAATATATTCACAGCGTCCGAACCGACTATTAATTTGTGAATCTAAATCTTTACCCTGAGAAGTAATAGCTATCATAACCTCACCTCCATGAAATTTTTTCTCTTAACCTCGTTCTTCAATCCTAATTAGTTATCAACTTAAAAGTTAGTAAGTAACTTACTTTGTGTAACAACCTCCTCATATGTTGTTGGCATATGCTAATTATATTCTAGCAACGTTTTTGACATATGTCAAGTAAGTAGTGTTTATAAATATCATCAAAAAATTTATAGGATAACTCTAACACTCTTTTCAAGGTCTTATTAATATTGTGAAATCTTTAACTAATAGAAGAGTTTTTAACCGAATTGACCATGCTTTTCTTTATTATTAACCACCTGATATAAAAAATGTGAGACATATACGTGTCAAAAAGGACTCGCTTATTAGCAAGTCCTTATTCAACATACGCAATATTTTCTTTTTGTATCTCTTCTAAAATTCCTTCTGCAATACCATCAATTTCAGTAAGTTGCTCTAGTGTATCAAAAGGTCTTAACTCTTTTATCTCTCTTGCCCTTTCAGTACTAATATGAGTTATTTCTTGTAACTTTTCTTTTGAAGCAGTATTTAAATTTACCTCATCTATTTGTTTTTCTACTTCTCCAACCTCACCTTCCCAGGGCTCAACATTTGTACTATAGCCATTTTCATCAATAGTTATTACTATATCACCTTGTGCATCATTTCTATAGATCTCTATATTGTTTTCTTTAAGACGTTTAAGTACTTCAGGATGAGGGTGATCATATCTATTATCTACACCAACCTGAATGACTGCAACTTCAGGACTTACTTCATTTAAAAACTCTTCTCCAGTACTAGTACTAGAGCCATGATGACCAACTTTTAAAATATCACTTGATAAATATTCTGAGTTATTTTGTATCATCAACTCTTCAGAGGGTATCTCTGCATCACCTGTAAGTAACAGTGAGTTACCATGAAAATCTACATTTAAAACTAAATTAACATCATGAACTTCTCCAGTATGGTTTTCAGGTGGATGTAAAAACTTTGCATCTAAACAATCTATGTCTAACTCATCACCTTTAGTTGCTATTTCAAACCTACTATTTTCTGTAGCTAATTCATAGTATTCTTCAAATGTTTCAGTATCATGTTCGTACCCACTACCATAAGTTACATTTACATCTAATTGTTCATAAACATCACTTAGACCACCTATATGATCAGAATGAGGATGACTTGCTACAACTTTATCAATTTCATTTATACCCAAATCCTTAATATAGTTTACAACAGTTTCTCCTTCCCAGTTTTCACCTGCATCCACTAAAACATGACTATCACAAGGTGTCTCTAAAAAGATTGCATCTCCTTGTCCTACATCTATAAAGTGTGCCGTTAACTCACCATTTACATTTTCACTTGTTTCTTTTGTTAGCTCATTGTCTTCTTCCATTAAAAACATAGAACCTAAAATAATTAAACCTACTACTAAAATTAGTCCAATTCTTAGTTTAGCTTTCATAAACATCTCTCCTTGCCTGTTATAGTATTGTATTAGTTTATACCTATGAACACCCGTTGAATATTTTACCATAAGAGGCAAGTGAAAAATTTCAAAAAACTTTAAAACCACTTTGTTTTAGACTCTGTTAAAGTTAGTATTTAGATGATTATGAGTTTCCTTGATACAATCAGTTATGAGAAAAGGCCTATACCAAATAAATTACACATACGATTCATCAGAACTCTGAAATTCAGTAAGATTTAGATTGAAATTTATTATGACTCGTGTCAAAATAGAAATAAATGGATAAGGAGAGTTTGTTTTATATGAGTGTATATAAGAAGATAGCTAAGTATCCTCATATTATTTTGTTAATAATAATCTTACTAGGATTTTCTATATTTCAAAATTATTCAGGAGCTAAAGATCATGAAGATCAATTAAGAAAAACTAATTATGAGAATTTCCAGTCCATTGTAAGTACATCTCGCGCTATAAATGATTCTCACTTGCACGTTTTTTTATCGGACAACAAAAGTGTAGAGGATAAAGCTAAGCATTGGAGAATTACCCTTGAGGATATGAATGAGATAAAAAGCAGAGTTTATACAATGGATAAAGATTATATTGATGATGATAATTTTAGTGACTTTATATATGTTATGTTTGAAACAATAGATATGGTGTATGAAAAAACAGAAGATATGTTAATCACTGAAGGTTTAACTTTATCAGAAGAGGAACATAAAACTATTAAAAATAGTAAAAAATTATTTGGAACAATAGGAGAAATTGATGCAAGTTATAAAACCCATAGAGAGCCTGTAGAAGTAAAGGTCAAAAATTCAACTATTGAAAAAATGGTAAATATATTTGATAATTATTCGAAGCCAGAACATCAAGAGAGGATTAGAAAAATACAGGAACAATTTAATTAAAATAGTACTAAGACGGTACTTACAATAAAAATCCACCCAATGATATTAAGCGGTGGTTTTATACTACCGCTTAATAATTTTTTTACTAAATCAACACTCAACTATTACTTAATCTACTATTAAGTAATTGATCAACCTTATCTACATCATTAAAATCTAAGGAAATTTCCTTTCTAATTGGACTGTCATGCTTAAAAATACCTTTTGTATCAGGGATACCTTTTAAGACTAAAGTATATATTTCTTTATTTCTTTTTTTAATAGGTCCCTTCCAACTGTATTCAGTTATAGCTTCCCATTCCTAACGCTTATCTCTATCTATAACTTTGTTTTCGCCAATTTCTACTCTTTGAAGCCCACGATATAAAGACATAATTCCAGGTATTAAAGTCATATAACTAGAGATAAATGATTGAAGATATCTAGAAATAGTTATCAGGTTTATGAATCAAAAAGGAATCACTTACGTATGTGATTCCTTGTATGGTAACAATTTTTCAACGAGGAAACTTCAAAAACATGTGATTGATTACCTAACAGCTAAATTTTTTATCATTTGTAGAAGGAATAAGTGCATAAATTATAGAAACCAGTATCAGGAATCATAGTGAATAATTAGTAAAATTTAATATGAAAAATTAGGTCCTTATTAATAGTTAATAAGGTTAAATCGGAAGTTCGGTGAAAATCCGACGCGGTCCCGCCACTGTGATGGGGAGATTATTTTCAACTAATGCCACTGGAGTATTTACTCTGGGAAGGCGAAAATAATCAATGAACCTAAGCCAGGACACTTGCCTAATTTTAGTTTACCTTTGAGCTACGAGTGATAGGGAGGTAAACTGTTCGTATGCTTGAATGATTCGTATATCATAATATCAGTTACTTACAGTTACTTCCTCCTTGTGAGGAAGTTTTTATTTTTAATAGAACTACTAACTAATAAGATAAAAAACAATAAAAAAGGTACTAAATAAAACTAAATAACAATAAATAACAGGTGCCTGTAACAAGGCTTAAAAGGGAAACCGGTTAAAATCCGGTACGATCCCGTCACTGTGAGCACGAGTCAACCCTATTAATCCACTAGCGAAAAGCTGGGAAGGAGGGGAAGATGATAACTGTGAGTCAGGAGACCTGCCTGTTATTTTAGCTGCATTCTCCTTCGGGTGAAAGGGCTGGGGTGCACATAAATATCGCGGAAATCACCACGATATTTTTATGGTTAATTATTCCGGCTTCTTTGTTACGAAGGCCGGTTTTCTTATCTACATCAATTACTTTTCATGACTTTAACAGCTTAACTAATAAGCTCTGTCACCCGATGATTAAGTTTATGTGAGGAGGTGAAAAGGTAACAGCAAGAAAAGCATGTTAAGAAGTGAGGGACATCTATGGGTAATTATATTAATACCTTTCAATTCTGGGAACCGAGAACCAAATTGGTAACCGGAACCATATTTATTTTCGGAACTATCAGCTTAAACAACATTTCACTATTATTGGCTGCCTTGTTTTTTTCAATATTTTTCACTCTTTGTTCTGGCCTCTCATGGAAAAAACTGATTAAAAAGCTATCTGTAGTGATTCCTTTTTTAGCTCTAATGAGTTTGCCCCTAATTTTTGGATCAGGACTATCACCCTCAATTGACCGAGTTGAATTTGCAGCAAAAATATCTCTAAAAGCGTTTACCGCTATGACTTTTACCTTGTTTATCTTTGCTAACCAACCCATTGAAGAAATGCTTGAAGCCCTAGAACATCTTAAAGTTCCATCAGCAATAACCACAATAATTTATTTGGCCTACCGTTATGGATTCTTATTTATCAAGGAAATGCAAACTAGTCTATGGGCTTTGAAATCTCGCCTTTTTACCGCACGTTTAGACCGTTATTCTTTAAAAATTTTTGGTGAATTAACAGGTGGGATTTTTATCAAAGCTATCAACCATTCAGAAACCGTATATCAAGCTATGTCTGCGCGGGGTTTTCATGGTAATATTCTGATAAATGTTCCCCAGCCAGTAAAGATAAACGATATATTTAAATCACTTTTACCAATTGGTTTTATCCTTTTTCTGATGATTGTAGACAAGGTGGTGTTTTAATGGACTTAGCAGTAGAAATAAATGATCTCAACTACATATACCCTAACAAGACTCCTGCGTTAACTAAAATAAATCTAAAAATAAAGAAGCAGAAAAAAACAGCCATTTTAGGAACCAACGGGAGCGGTAAGACCACACTCATATACCATCTAAACGGAACACTATTAAATGAAGACGGCACTTTAAAGGTTCTAGACCATTTTGTAAACAAAAAAAATCTCCATAAAATCCGTCAAATTGTTGGGTTACTTTTTGATAATCCTGATAATCAACTTTTCTCGACTACTGTATACGGTGATATAGCTTTTGGCCCTCGAAACCTTAAACTAGATCAACAAGAAGTGAACAAGGAAGTGGAAATGGCTATGAAAAAAGTCGGTATTGAGGAAATATCGAATAGACCACCATATAATTTGAGCCTAGGTCAGAAAAAAAGAGCAGCCATTGCTGGATTATTGGCAATGAACCCTCAAATCTTAGCTTGTGACGAACCTTTTTCCGGCTTAGATCCAAGCATTTCAAAGCAATTAAGAACAATATTAGACGATTTAAAAGAACAAGGAACAACACTTATTTATAGTACCCATGATGTTGACCTAACTTACGCTTGGGCTGACGAAGTAATTATTATGAAAGAAGGGCGAGTTTTGGATTCGGGGCCGGTTAGTATTTTGCGTGATGAAGAACTCATGCAAAAATCAGGGTTACCCCTTCCAACGCTAGCAAGGTTATTTAAACATAGTAAATTTAATCCACGAACAATCGAAGAGGCATCTAAATTTATTATGTCTTAACCTTAGAAGTTATTTAAAGGAAATTGGAAAGTCTCTTGAAATTAAAAACTCAACAAGTGCTGTAAACAGCATTTTGTAGACTGAATTTTAAAGGAGGGCTATTTTATGTTTAGAAAAGGGGTTACTTTCGCGCTCATGTTATTAATTGGAGTAATGGTTTTTAGTGGTTGTGAAGAAAGCGAGCCTACAAAAGAAGGGACTGAACATTCTGATACTGGTCTCACATTCAACATTATTGATCGAGATTCTGATGAAGTTGTGGATTACCATCACGATCAGCACTGGCATTCAGGATTGCCAGAAGTTTCTATAAACGAAAATCTTTCACTAGGTGCCAACATTCTAGACGAAAATGAAAAAGAAATTGAACTGGATGGAGAGCATTATTCACTAGGGATTGATTATGCTGAAGATGCTAATGAAGAGATACTCAGTCTAGAAGAACACGGCGATCATGTTCATATAACCGGTGATAAGGAAGGGGAAAGTGAAGTAGTGTTCCAATTAATTCACGACGGAGAAGTTGAACATGAAACTGTGCCAATAGAAATTCAAGTAAGTAATTAATATTCTGATTTATTTAAGGAAAGGAGTGATATAAGTGCATATCGCCGACGGGGTATTAAGCCTTCCTGTGGTTGTAACTACTTTTGGTGCAACAGCAGTGGCTGTAGGAAATTCCATTAAAGGAATCGAGGAAGAAGATATTCCTAAAATTAGTTTGATGGCCGGCGGATTTTTCGCTGTTTCATTAATTAATATCCCTGTAGGACCGTCAACCATTCATCCTATTTTTGCAGGGTTAATGGGTGTGGTCCTAGGAAAGAGAGCCCCTCTCGCCCTGTTTGTCGGGCTCTTATTACAAGCAATATTGTTTCAGCATGGTGGCCTCACAACTTTAGGGGCGAACACTTTTATGCTTGCTGTACCGGCTATAATTTCCCATAAAATTTATCATAGCATGGTAGGTCGCAGTACATTTTTCAAGGGAACTTTGGCTGGTGGAGTGGCCGTACCTATTACTATATTAATTTTAATTTCTCTTTTGTTGCTGACTGATTTGCGGTTTACAGAGGGAACATTTTCAACAATTAATATTTTGATCATTGGGCACTTACCACTTATTATTATTGAAGCACTAGTAACAGGTTCGGCATTAAAATTAATTGAACAGACAAAGCCAGAATTACTACCTGTTAGAGAGGTGAAAGAAAATGTCCAAAACTATTAATAACAAATTAGTGATAGTCTTTTTAACTATTTCATTATTGGTTGCTTCCCCTGTTATGGCGCATAATATGTTTATTGAACCCGTAGAAGATGGTAAAATCCAAGTCTTATTTGATGGCGGCGAGATAGCCAAAAATGCTGAAGTAACTGTTTATGATGCAAGCGATGAAAAAATCACGGATGGTGATGTTAATGATAAAGGTAAATTCCACTATCCTGAAGAAGAAGCAGAATATATTGTTGCAGAGGATGGGTTAGGGCATCGTGCTGAACATACAATAGGAGAAGAAACACAGCAACAGCTCCCTAGGGAACTTACTGTCGGACTAGTATTAATTACACTTACCCTAACAGCAGGTATATTTAAGTATCGCTGTTCAAAAAAGCAAGAACCTAATAACGAAACAAGCTAACTTTTCAACTAAAATTAAGTCGAAGGCCGGGATATTGTGCATACCAATGTCCCGGCATCCGCTTATTTCCTTAAATAGCAGTTACACCTTCAATATTATAAGCACTAAAGGTTAGATACAATAGACAAAATAATTTCATTCCTGTTTCCCTCTTTGAATAACATTGTCGTAAATCACAGAAGTGCAAAATCTACTTGAGCTTCACCAGGAGGATGTTCTAATGGAATGTACCGAGTTCTCTTATTAATGACTGTTCTAAATATTTGATATGATAGGCTTGAGTCATTGTTAGCATCCTTTCTTTTCCCTCTAACTGTAATTACAATTAGAGGGTGCGATATTTAGGGATGTTGGCAATGACTTTTTTTCAGCTTAATTCAGTATTTTTTATCTTGCTATTTCCTCCATATAAGTCCGTAATGTTTCTAATACATTAATAAAATTATTAAAATTTAAACAATATCATTCTATCATCAAGATTGCATACCTGTTCATTTTTTGGTTATTGGTAGAAAGTACTTCAATCGAATAACCAACTTTTTTTACAGTTTCAAACAGATCTACACCTAAAGCTTCAGGAGTTGGTCTAGACAGTTCTTTATTATTACATGTATTAATATTTCTAGAGCATTTTTCACACCTATAACAAATTGTGGCTGGAAAAGTCATCACTTTATAATAACCTAAGAAAAAAACTTCTTTTTCTAGTTCCATTAGTCTATCATCCATATCATGTAATATTGCAGAAACTTCATCTGAGCTTGTTTCTATTTCTACTCTTAAAATTGCAGCATCAGTATATTCTAAGAAAAACTTTTCACACTCTTTTATAGTTGGCATATTAGGTGGACATACTGATTTAGTTCCATAAGTATTACACATAAAAAGACACTTAAACCGGACCCATTGTTTTATTACTATATTTCTAGCTTTAATCCATTTAAAATCATAAAACTTATGTTTTTTAAATAACTGTTCTAGATGTTTATAATTCATTAATATCACTCCTTAAAGGTTACTATTTCTAAATAATTAGTCACTAGCTGTTATTTTAATGAATACTTAATTCATTAATTACTACTTATAACATGTTGTTAAAAAAAGATGGCAGGCTAATAATAAGAATCAGCAAGGATCTAGCTATTTATTTTGAAGTATTAAAAAAATTTTTTAGTGATGAAGAATATAAACAACTTCTAAAACTATTACAAAAAACATATAAAGTTATAGTGCTTTAGGAAAGGATGATAGTATTGAAGGAAAATGCAATTGAAGTCAATAACCTTTCAAAAGAATATAATGGATTTACTGCTGTAGATAATATCTCATTTACTGTTAAAAAAGGTGATATTTTTGCTTTTCTTGGTCCTAATGGCGCAGGGAAAAGTACTTCAATTAAAATTCTAACAACTGTTTTACACCCTACTTCTGGAAGTATAAAGGTAAATGGCTATGACACTGTCACCCAACAAGATAAAGTAAGAAAAGCTATCGGTGTGGTGTTTCAAGACCATACTTTAGATAATGAGTTAACAGCTTATGAAAACTTATATTATCATAGTGTTCTTTATAAAGTACCCAAGACTGAACGAAAAGACCGTATTGAGTATATGTTAAACAATATAGGTCTCTGGGAACGGCGAAATAATTTAATTAAAACCTTTTCTGGGGGTATGAAAAGACGTATAGAGATTGTTCGTGGACTTTTACATAACCCAGAGATATTAATATTAGATGAACCTACATCTGGTTTAGATGCACAAACACGTTATTTTCTCTGGCAACATATAGATGAGGTGAATTCAAACCAAGATATTACGATCTTTTTAACTTCTCACAATCTTGAAGAAGCTGAAAAAGTAGCTAAAAACATAGCAATTATAGATAAAGGTAAAATCTTAAAAGTCGGAACAAGTGAAGACATTCGAGAGAATACCGAAACTGATTCTCTAGAAAAAGCATTCCTTGAAATTACCGGATATGACCTACGATAAGGAGGGTGAACTTTGCAAACTATATTTATTATGGTGATTAGACAAATAAAACTTTTTTATCGCTCTAAACCAAGAGTTTTGGGATCTATAGCTCAACCTACTATCTTTTTACTTGCTATGGGGTTTGGATTTGGACCAGTATTTGATCAAGTAGGTGATATAGATTATGTCCAATTTCTTACTCCAGGAGTTGTTGGAATGACACTACTATTCGGCTCTATGATGAATGGTACCTCTATTATATGGGATAAACAGTTTGGATTTTTAAAAGAAACTTTAGTAGCACCTGTACCAAGACCACACCTCCTTATCGGACGCTGTCTTGGAGGAGCTATAACTAGTATGATTCAGGGATTAATAGTTTTTAGTCTTAGTTTAATCTTTTTAGGATACGAAATAGCACACTTTGGTACTCTACCACTATTTATAATAGGAATGCTTTTAGTTGCACTATTATTTACATTGTTAGGGACAGTAATTGCAACACAGATAGATGATATGCAGGCTTTTCCTATAATAATGAACTTTATAATCTTTCCTATGTTCTTTTTATCAGGAGCAATCTTTCCAATTGAAAATTTACCTTCTTTCGTAGCTACACTTACTAATTTCAACCCTATGACTCATAGTGTTAACTTATTAAGAGGGATAATGAATCTTGATTTTACAGTTGGTAATTTATTAAACGTAGGTATCCTAGGAGTACTAATAGTTGTTTTATTACTGATCGGAAGTCCTATGTTTAATAAAATAGAAACTTAAATAAACCTATTTAATATTTTGAAACAAAGAATCAACCTCCTAGAATAATATTTATCCTAGGAGGTCTATGGGCTACCAATTATTTATCTCTTTTATAACAAGACTAGGTAAATCTATCTTTCTTCGTTTGCTTATTTGTGACAGCTCTAAAAAAATTTCATTTTTAACTTCTGACTTAAGCATAAAAAATCTATCTAAAAGAGAATTAAATAGTCTTTTAGTAAGTCTTATCTTCTCATCAGTAAAGGGAGGATCATAAGTGATACAAAAAGCACATAATTTACCTAAATCTTGTGAAAGTGAACCGTATCCGACCGATTCAAAATCTATGCGATAGATTCTCACATCTTCTCTATTGAGAATAAAATTTCGTAGATTCATATCTCCTAATATCATTTGTCCCTCTTGTAATTGTGGTTTTTGTGCACATTGGGATGGTTTTACTACTGTTTTTATGTTTGCTAGTTCCACATATATCTTCTCTAAGGTATCTCCTAACAAGTCTGCTTCTAGAATATCATGACCATGTTTAAATAGTTCATTTACCAACAAAGGACCTTCTATATATTGGGTGATTATAATTTGTTTACTACTGTAAATCAGTTTGGGAACAGGCGCTCCCATTTCTTGTAGCTTAGTCATAATTTTTATTTCACGCTGATAGCTAAATCTATTAGCGAAATATTTATACACTAAAGTATAGCTATTTCCGGTATTAGTGGTTACTTTCAGCATCCGGACATCATTTTTTTTACTTTTAAACTCTTTAACCACTGTATAATGGATAATGCCCCATTCAATCAGGAAGTCAGTAGGTAGTATCACTGTTATCACCTATAGTAACTGATATAGTAGCGTTTTTATTATATCCATCTAACTCTTTCACCACTCCTTCTACAGCGTTTCGGAGGATATCTTGTACAAAGGGTACCATATCAATCTCTTGTCCTCCAATATGTAGCCGCACTTGTTCCTTTTGCCCTATAGGACAGTCCTCTCTAGTTTTTTCACCTGCAAGTATTTTTGCCACTAATTGTTTACATGAATATTCACATTCCCCACAGCACTTTTCAGGTAAGTTTGGTAACACTGAAAATATTTTTTCTTCTATTATATCAACTAATCTTTCTATATCAGAAACAGGGTTAATGACTGGAATCCCTTTATAGGTATCTAACTCATTAGCGATACGACCAGATATAGCAAAAACAGTCTCATCTAATTTAGCGTCAATTTCTTGAGTAGTATGGGCAGATATAATTTTAGGTACATAGAAATCGTCTACTCCTTCTAAGACCACATAATCATGATCATAGTACTTTAATATATCATTCA
This sequence comes from Natranaerobius trueperi, assembly GCF_002216005.1. Taxonomy (NCBI): domain Bacteria; kingdom Bacillati; phylum Bacillota; class Clostridia; order Natranaerobiales; family Natranaerobiaceae; genus Natranaerobius; species Natranaerobius trueperi. Next base: position 29,797 of record NZ_NIQC01000011.1, on the reverse strand, counting down.
TTGATAAACGTTCTTTATGTAAAATATCGGTTTCAAAATAACCTCTAGCTGTTACTAAATCAGCTCCAGCTTTATTATGTCGATCAGTATTGGTTCCTTCTTCATCTATAGCAAATAATTCATAATGAATTTCTTTGACAGATCCTACATGATACCGTCTTTTCGACAGTTCAGTAATAATATTTTCTATTATGGTAGTTTTTCCTGACCCGGTTATTCCCACAACAGTTAATACTTTCACGCTACCACCTACCCTTTTTCTAATCTATTAATCAAACATATCTCCAATGAACAAAGTAAAACCACATAACAGTTATAGTTATAATAGTTGTAAATGTCATAACTGCATAATCTTTAATAGCAAGATTTAGTTGTCTAAAACTAGTTCTGTAAGGGTAAGCTCTAAAACCTCTCATTTCTACAGCTATAGATAGGTCTTTTGCTTTTCCCATAACACTTGCTATCATAGGCATAAGTAAATAAGAATAAATCTTTATTTTCTGTCCCATAGGAATTTTCTCAAGTTCTAGTCCCCGTAATTGTATAGCTATCACCATATCCTCTACCTCTTCTTTTAGAAGTGGTAAAAATCTTATAGCCACAGCCACCATAAAGGTTAGTTCATACGGTATCTTCCATTGATAAAGTCCCTGGACAATATCTCTTGAGCTAGATGTTGTCATAATTGTTGCTGATACAATTATAATCATAACTCTAAGTATTATAGAGATCCCTCTAAACAGTCCTAAACTTGAAACTAAAGTGAAATCACCTATACTAATTAGCTCTTTTCCACCAGTAGTAAAAACACTTTGGATAAAGAGCATAGCAACAAAAACCCAAAAAAATCTTCTTAACTTATATAAAGCTTTTATTACATCACTTTTAAAATAAAATGAAAAACCAAAAGCGACTATTAGTACCCCTGTCATCAGCAATATATCTTGCAAAAGAACTGCTAAACTTGAGATACACATAACAATAACAAGTTTAGTCCTGGGATCATACTGGTTCATTTGCTCTCTCTTTTGGGTTACATGAGTCATGGGATATTACACCTCCATCTATCTCAATCACCCTAGTAGCGTGTTTAGTAACAAATTGATAGTCATGGCTAATAATCATCATCCCTATATTTTCATCTAACAACTCTTTTAAAATATTAGATAGTTCAGCCTTCCTTTTAATATCTAAAGCAGTAGTGGGTTCATCTAGTATAATAAACCTAGGTTTGTCGATTAAAACTGTGGCTAACGCTAGTCTTTGTTTTTCTCCTCTACTAAGGTAAAAAGGGAAATTTTTTCGTAGATGCTCTAGATGAAACCTTGTTAACATTTCATCTACCATATCGTTAATTTTTTCTTTAGTAAAACCTTTAACTTTTAAAACAAATGAAAGCTCTTCTTCTACTGTAGGAGCAAATATTTGGCGCTCAGGTTCTTGGAATAGATAACCGATTCTATTTCCAATCTCACCTAAAGTCATCTCTTTAGTATCTTGTCCCTGTAATAGTACTCGACCAAAAGTAGGCTTCAATATTCCTGCAAGAAGTTTACCTAGGGTGGTCTTTCCACTACCATTATCACCGATAACAGCAGTTAACCCAGTATCTGAAATAGCTAAATCTACTACTGATAAAGCTAGTTTTTGTCCATCGTAGCTATAATTTACATTATCTAAGTAGTACAAAGTCATCACCCCTTCAACTATTATAGCTCACCGTTAAAATCCATTAGTTCCCCTGTTCGCAGTAATTTAACACGATCTGCCATATGAAGATTATCAAGATCGTGTTCTACCATAATGATAGTTTTACCCTCTTGTCTTAAAGTGGCAATTAATTCATTGATCATCTTTTTTCCGTTTTGGTCTAACTGGGACATGGCCTCATCAAAGATAAGTATCTCCGGGTCTAAACTCAATACAGAGGCCAGAGCTATTAACTGTTTCTGACCTCCTGATAAGGATTTCGGATTTTTAAATCGAAAATCTTCCATCCCAATTTTCTTAAGAGAGCTGGTTACCCTTTTATCTATCTCTTCTCGTGAAAAGCACATATTTTCAGGTCCAAAGGCAATTTCATCCTCCACAGTAGGAGAAAAAAGCTGTGTATCCGGATTTTGAAAAACTATCCCTAGATTTGTAGAAACTTGAGAAATATCAACTTTCTTAGTAGATTTTCCCTTGATTAGAACCTCACCATCTATAATTCCTTTTTTTATCAAAGGGATAATACCACTGATACAATAACATAGTGTACTTTTCCCGCTTCCACTTAAACCTACTATAGCAACAACCTCACCAGAGTTTACTTGTAAATTGATATCTTTTAAAAGGTAATCATCTTGTTCTGTAAACTTAAACCACAAGCGATTTATTGCAACTAGACAACTCAATTTACATCCAGCTCCATTAAAAATTTATTCCATCTCTGGCCAAAATCATCATTTCTAATAACTATCTGATATGGTCCTGAACCCCCTTCTTCTTTGGGAGGTAGTGGTTTATCATTTACCTTGTAGACAATATACACATTATCTTCTTCTAGTACTTCCTCTGCAGACAATGCCACCGTATAACCATCTACAGCTCTAGTAACCACCTGTTCTATTTCGTCTAATGAGATATCTCTGTCAGCTAATAGATCTTTAAGGGCTACCCCTGTGTACATATTATCTCTGTCTGGACTATCACTGCTTCTAAGAGTTTCTTCAAACTCTTGTTGTTCTAGATCTAATATATTATCAAACTCCACTTCTGCTACTTGTTCACCTTCATGGTTTATGAAAATCGTAGCTTCTTCTTGACTTCGAGCTCGTTCTTCACTCTCACCAGCATTAAGGTAAGCTGTAACTGCCACTATAAGTACTAACACAGCTACAGCTGTTAAAACTTTTTTATTCATCTATCTCACCTCCATCAAATTGCCAATAAGGCATAAACATATCTTCTGTCATAACTGAGTTGTGATCTCCACCATCTTCTGTTTCATGCATACCGTGATCAGCATAGACGATAACCTTTCCATCCCAATGAGTTACTAGTTCTTTAACTAGTTCATCATTGTAGGCTATAGCTTCCATGGTCTCTTTTGCCATATTTCCGTGATTATGACCTATTCTATCAACATCTTTATAGTGGACAAACATTAAGTCATGAACCTTTTCTTGAGACATTTTTGAAAGAGCATTCTCTCTCTTTTTACCATCAGTGCTTCCATCATTGTTTTGATCTAATGAAAACACGGGATCAATCTCCAATTCTATAGTCTCCATAGGACCAATAATAGCAGCTGACTCTTTACCATGATCTTCACAATAACCAAAAATAGTGGGGACGTCCACTCTTCTAATACCTCGCTCATAAACTCCATTGATATAGGGAAGTTCTCCGGTAAGTGATGCTGCTACATTTACTGGTGTCACAGGGGGATACGCTACCATAGCCTGTTCAGGTTTTGGTAAGCTCTCTAAAAAAGGTGCGTATCCATTATCAACAGCATACTCGTACTGATGATAACCTAGGCCATCTATTAATATCAGTAATACTTGTTCATCTTGAGCTAGTAGCTCTTTGGTATCGTGATAAGCATCTGTAATCATCTTATCTGGCGGATCTAACACAATTCCTGCAGCTTGATCAATGTATATATCATCTCCGGCCATATAACCGATACTATTTTTATTGAGAATAAATTTCCCATCCTGACGAAGGGGTTCTATTTCCCCTTGTTCTCCTACAATAATTATTTCTTCTCTACCTGACAAGTTAACGTACTTTTCAATATCAATAATTTTTCTTCTATTAAATGTACTAACCTCTAGTTCTTTTTCATCATTTTTGACACTCGAGCTCCCTCTATAAGTGGGAACTACTGAATATCCATCCTGATAGATCTGCCCTGGAGATAAGCTTGTAATGTTTTTTTCAGGCTCAATTATATTAAAACCATCTTCTAAACACAGATCATTAGAAGAGACAACTATATGACTAATGTCTTTGATATTACTGCTTACCGGATGATTATAATTAATTGCTTCCCAGCCATTTTCTTGAGTACGAGCAATATAGCTCTCACTTAGATCTTCACTAGATATTTCAGCACTAAAGCCATCATGGCTTATGAACACTGTTTGCATATCTTTAGTATAAGGTTGAGACTTATAAAGTAGATCCTGTAATGAAATGACTTCTAAATCTTCCTCTCTATGTTCAATAGTTTCAGTCTCAGAAATATCACTAAGCTGTTCAATAGTAACTGGTTCATCCACATCTCCTACTATCTTCATTGGAAGAGATGATGAACTATCAGGAGAGCTATCCCCTCCTTCTTTAGTGGATGCATCATCGACACAACCTGTCATAGCAACTAAACCCACTATTGCTAATACAAATACTATATATATCTGTTTCATAGATTCACCTCCTGCTACTACATGCCTTCTTAACGACCTAAATATCTACCAGGCCAGTTTTTCTTTAAACTGCTTTACAACAGCATTAGAAATAATCCCTCCTAGACCTCCTGACAGAGCTGCAGCTGATAAACTTAATAATAATGGGATTATCGGCAGTCTAAAAAATACTATATTCACTAGAAATGTACCGCTAATATTAGCAGCTATTCCGGCAACAAAACAGCATCCTACACAACATCCTCTGTGTCGAGAGATAAGGAAAACCAAATCTACAAAAAGACCGGGTAAAATATATGTAAAAACACTCATAAATCCGTGAGTTCCAAAGAAACCAATAGCCATAATCACAATGGCTTGAACTATTGCAATCAATGTAGCGGTTCCAAGTTTACCTACAAGTCCTGCTCCCATGACAAGCCACATCATGTAAAAACCACCAGCTACCACACCACCGGGTATAAATAAAGGCCCAGTTATGATATGAGCTAATGGTACAATAACAGGTTTGATGGCAATCCCCAGACATGCCATGAGAGATATCACAATCAAATCGAATATAGAAAATTTATTTAACAACGAATTACCTGAATAAGTTTTTTCTGTCGCCACGTTAACCACACCTCTCAAAAAGCTAATCTATCTCTTTACTCTACCACACGAATAGACTTAAGATCGTTTACAGCAGTATTTCTAGGCAATCCATCAAATACTGAAGATACTTCTTCACTATCACTAATATACACAATTCCAGATGATAAATCGTCATGTTCTATCTCCACTGAATATCCATCTTCAGCTTCTAATATGTATTTCTCAGATTTTTGTAGATCAAATTCTTGGGTCAACTCTAGAAAAGATACACCGGTATCTTCTTCCACAGTTTTCTCATCAAACTTTTCTAACCCCTGTTCAATTGAGAAAAACCCTACACTACCTGCTGAAATCCAGGTGAGATCTCTCACATGCATACCTCTAGGAAGGTCAGGTGATCTAAAAGCTGGGACATCTTCACCTTGAGTAAGGATATAAGCATCCATAAAGGTATCTAGCTCTTCATTTTTGTCAAAACCATCAGAAGCTAATAGGTAAATTTCATCAGAAACTTCTAAGTCTCCTAATAGATCAGAAGTCGCAACAGCTTTTCCTTTTTCTTCTCCTTCATACTCAAAGTTCTCCATTTCAGATACTTTAGTTTCTAAAAATACTATCTCTTCTAAGGAAGATGCTTCTTCACTATCATGGCCATCTGAATCAGCGTCCGCATCGGTCCTTGAACTAATACTAGATAACTCTATTTCCACCAAATTACTAACCCAATACATTGCTTCTTCTTCTGGAATGAAAGCTCTCAGAGGTCTAGTATCATCGTAAAGTGGTTCATTATCTATCTCATACGCCAAAATAACCTCATTATTGGCTAAAATATTATTAGGTACCTCTACTGAATAACCGTCACCAGCAGTCAAGCGAATGGTATCTACGGTATCATGATCCCAATCGATAGAATCCAGCATCTCTTTAAATAATACACCTTGAATCGGATATTCGTCCTCAATCTCTCCATCATCATCTCTTCTCACAATTTCTTCTGTAACAGAATCAAGTTCCATAAGCTCTTCTACACTAATTTCAATTTCCCCATCTTGATCACAAACAATAGTTACTACATCTTCCTCTCCGGGATAATCGTTTCCTTCTGCTTCTGTTTTTACATCTTCAGAGGAACTTTCTTCCTCATCCACATTTGTATCAGCTTGTCCCCCTCCACATCCGACTAGCACAAAAATTGATAAAATAATCACAAACATTTTTAATAGTGATTTAAACATAGAAAGTTAGCTCCTTTCATTAAAATAATTTTGTTATAGTTTTTAGTTACTTAACTCGATATGTTTGTCGCGCCATAACGATAGCAAAAAAAATGGTTGAATGATGAAATAATTGTCGTTTCTGTACTTTTAAAGACATTGACATATCGTTATGCATGTTTTGACATACCGTTCTTAATATTATTCAATTCTCTGTTTTTTTTAAAAATCCTCCTTTATAATGAAAAAAATCACAGTCAAAATCTCAACAACGTAACAATAAATGGAATAGTATTTGGCTAATATTTAAAAAAGGTGTTGCTATAGTGGCTGTAAATCAAGGTTAAATTAAATAAAAAAATAAGGCCTCACAAAATTAAGGCCTTAAACTGTTTTTATTCTTTTGTATCATCAATCACTCTATACCCTATTCCACGAACTGTTTCTATCAATTGTTGATCCCATCCAGTATCAGCTATCTTTTGCCTAATATACCGTATATGAACATCTACAGTCTTTTGATCACGATATTTAGTTTTCCAAATGTTTTCTAACAACTCATTTCTAGTAAATACTTGCCCAGGTGATAAAGCTAAAAATCTAAGTAGCTCAAATTCTTTTGATGTTAACTGTAGCTTTTTATTATCTATAAAAGCTTGGTGCTTATTAAGGTTCATAACTAAAGAGCCCACTTGAATCGTTTCATTATTAGTATGATCACTTGACTTATAAGCCTTATCACCATTAATCAACTCTAATAACTGCTCTCTTCTCAAGTGAGCTTTCACCCGAGCTGTTAACTCCCTCTTATTAAAAGGTTTAGTTATATAATCATCTGCCCCCAGCTCTAAACCAATAATTTTATCTATATCATCATCTTTAGCAGAAACTATAATTACAGGCATATATCGGTGGCTAATATTAGTACGAATCGATTTACATACTTCTGCCCCGTCCACTTTTGGAATCATGAGGTCTAAGATAACTAAATCAAAATATTCAGCTAGAACTTTGTTAATGGCACTTTTTCCATCAGCTACATGACAAACTTGAAAACCTTCTTTTTTTAATTCATAAACAATTAGCTTTGCTATATTACAATCATCTTCTACTAATAAAATTTTATGCGACATATAACACCATCCTTACTACAATAGAGTTAGTTTCGAAATGCTTTCATAGCACGTCTGATTAATTACTTTTAGACATAAATTATCTAAACATCAAAAGCAATAAAGATAATATCAAACAATAACCTGAAAAATAAATTAGATTACCATTGGTAACTAAATTAATCAATAATTTAATAGATAAAATGGAAATCACAATTGCTACTACAAAAGCTAACAAATAAGGTAATAATAATCCTGGAGTTGTCAATGCTGTTAAAATAGAACCGCTTTCAAAAACTAAACTTCCGATACTAACCGGTATAGACATAAAAAAAGAAAATTTCAAAGCCACATCAGGAGCTAATTTTTTTCCTAGTCCGGCAACTACTGTAGCACCCGATCGACTAATACCTGGAGCCAAAGCCAAGGATTGAGCTCCTCCAATAATCAGAGCATCTACAAAAGATATATCGGAATCTTGCTTAGTACCACGTAACTTCCTGATCAACCATAGAGCTATACCTGTAACTAATAAGGAAACGGCTACAGTACGGACATTGGTTAACTCTCCTCCAATAAAATCAGAAAGAAATCCACCTATAATAACTGCCGGTATAGTGGCTATCACTAATAACAAACTAAATTTTAGAGGGGTACTGTCATTTTCACGAGGATTTCGGAAATAGACAAGTAGGTCTAGAATTAACTTAATTATATCGTCTTTATAGATAAAAAAGACTGCAAATAACGAAGCACCATTTAGAAAAACCTCTAAATGTAGATCCGGTGTTTTAATACCAAATAAATGTTGAGCTATCACTAAATGACCACTAGAAGAAATGGGAAGAGGTTCAGTAGCTCCTTGAAGAATTCCTAAAAAAATATATTGTAACCAAGTATATAGATCAACCATATCTAATTATCCCCTTTCTTTACTTTGTTTGTGCTGATTTTGTCACTCTAATTGTAAGCGATTATTATTAAACACTTGTTATAACTAAGTTAATTTTATGTTAAAAAAAATCCTATTGTGAAGGTAGAACCCTTCCCAATAGGATTAGAATTGAAAAATGTTATAGTTATTGTATCGTTTCATGGTCATGTCATCTAAGGACAAACCAACTAATTTATTATCTTACCATTTTTCGCTGTAAATCTTGTATATTTTTAAACCCAACTTTATAGTACAATAAGGTGATTTAGTGCTTACAAAAAAGCCCAGAATAAGTTGTTAAACCAATTCTGGGCTGAGTATTTTACTAGATAACTTTTTTTCTGATATTTGAGGAAATTTGTTCCACAAATATTACTACCACAAGTATAACTAAAATAATCATTAAAGCTTCATTAAATCTTCTTAACTGCATAGCTGTTGATAATTCAACACCAATTCCACCAGCTCCTACTAATCCCAAAACTACAGCCGACCGTATTGATTTTTCTACTGCATACAAACTAGTAGCAACAAAGGATGGAAAGGCCGCTGGAATAACCGAACCTACAATCACTCCTACACCAGACCCACCAGTTGCTTCTAATGCTTCTACCGGCCCTGAATCTATCTCTTCTATCCGTTCAGAAAAAAATCTCCCACAAAATCCTACTGTATCAACCATAATGGTAAGTATCCCAGCAAAAGGACCTAACCCTACCGAAATCACAAATATTAAAGCCCAAATTAAGTCAGGTATAGTTCTAACCATAGACACAAGCCCTCTAGTTACACTGCTTACTAAGCTATGAGGAGTTGTGTTACTAGATGCCAAGAGTGCTATAGGTACACTCATTATGACTCCAATAGTAGTGCCCACTAAAGCCATTTCAAAAGTTTCAAACATAGCTTTAGAGGCATGTCCTATTCTAGTTATATCAGGTGGAAAAGCATTATATACGAAATGTCCCACATTTACAATTCCGCCAAATGCTCGTTCTACAGTGATATCAGCTATATATAATCCATGCATGAAAAAGGCTAAAAAAATCACCATGCTAATCCATGTTATTATTGAAGGACGTTTAAATCTAGCAGGCATATTTTCATTTAGGTTGTCAACTTTAGACATGAGATACCACAGGCCTTTCAACAAAATTATAAGTTGTATTATTATTTTCTGTATCCTTTTGAGATCCGTCTTCATAGAGAGACTGTAAACGCTCCGTAGAAATATTTTTAACATCATTATCTAAGACTAGTTCTCCATTTTTCAAACCAATAATTCTTTCACCGTAATCCATAGCAACATCCATCTGATGTAACACACAGATAACGGTTAAATCTCTTTCCCGAACAACTTCACATAATAGATCCATTACTTCTCTACCTGCTTTAGGATCTAAACTAGCTATTGGTTCATCTGCCAACACGAGTTCAGCCTTTTGTATTAGCATTCGGTCTATAGCTACTCGTTGCTTTTGACCACCCGATAACTGATCCGCACGTCTTTTAGCCAAATGACTCAGTCCAACTCGATCAAGGCATTCCATTGCTTCTCTTCTTAATTCATCACTTGCAAAAGCTAATAAAGTATGAAAAAAAGTGCTCTACTGAAGATAAAAAGAAAATACCAGAAATTATTGATATAGAATTTCTTGATAAAAAACGTCGTCCTCTTTCTATGGTAGGCGGCTTCGTTCAATTAGAGCCACTTACAATTGTTAGAGTTACTTTTTCTATTCCTATAACTACAGCACTGTTTTTCCAATTTCCAACTGGTGTTGATACATTTGAATTCACCCAACTTATTAGTGCTATAAGACCTGTAGATGATCGAGTAGTCGAATTCCGTTGGGAAGTACCACCAGCACTTCTTGCCTTTTTCTTTGTTATTGGTTGTACCAACAGTATTTGTCGCCGTTCTGAAGAAATTGGAGTCTTTTTACCTGAATAACAGATTTTGTGGCTAATTTTAAAATATACGAGACTATTTTCTTCTCTCAAAAGCACTTAATATTAATTGTAATGGGGCTATGAATAATTAACTAGCCCTTTTCTTTTATTACTTTTTAATTAATTTAGAAAAGGCTATAGATCACATTAAAAGTCTAGTTACAGTAGTTTATCAGTAATATATTACAAACAGACTTACCGTCTTTTGGGAAGATAAACACTACTTTCATTGAAATAAGTGATTTTATCACACGAACTTTTTCTCCAGGTTTAAGAGTTTTGGTTGCTCGCGAAAGTTTTGGTAGCCGCTTTTCTATTATAGGTGCAGCTATTGGAATGGCTGTTGGGACAGGCAATATTTGGAGGTTTCCACAAGTTGCTGCAGAGTTTGGAGGTGGAACCTTTCTATTTGCACTTACTATAGCAGTGTTTGTATGGGCAGTTCCTTTACTTATGGCTGAATTTTATATGGGTTATAAAACTCGTTTAGGTAATTTAGCTTCATTTAGAGACTTTACTGGAAAGAAATATACTTGGATGGGTGGATGGTTAGCTTTTTGTACTTTAGGTATTGCCTTTTATTATAGTGTTGTAACAGGTTGGAGTTTAAGGTATCTAGCTTATAGTTTTTCTGGTACACTCAGTTCTGATGTTGACGCTATGGGACTGTGGAATTCATTTACCACAGATCCATCACAAACTATTTTGTTTCATTTGATTGCTGTTATTCTTGCTATCTTAATAATCTATAAAGGTATAAAAAGTATTGAACGAGCAATTAGTGTTTTATTACCTTCCCTGTTCGTCGTTATTATTATACTAGCTATTAGAGCACTTACATTACCAGGAGCATTTGATGGTATCCATCATCTATTTGTACCTGATTGGCCTCAATTATTAAATCGACGAGTTTGGCTAAAAGCATTCACTCAAGCTGCATGGTCAACAGGTGCCGGTTGGGGAGTACTTATGATATATGCTGTTTACTCACGTGAAAAAGAAGACATTGGTAGAAATAGCTTTATTATCGGCTTTGCTGATGTATTAGCTGGCTTTTTTGCAGGAACTGCTGTTGTTGCAACCGTTTATGCAACAGCACCTACAGTAACAAAAGCAGAGTCTTTTATTGCAGAAGGTGGAACTGGTTTAACCTTTATTTATATGACTGAACTACTAACTGAAATGCCTGGTGGTTCAATCTTAACCCCTGTCTTTTTCCTAGCACTATCAGCAGCTAATGAACTAAGTGATATGAAAATTGGCCCTTGGTGGTCATGGTTAATTAGGTTATTTCCGGTTATGTTTACAGTTCTTTTTGGATGGTGGGTATATCAGTCAATTGGGTGGTACCCAGAAACATGGTGGCACCCATTTAAAGTTGAAAGTACAGGTACTATGTTCTTTCAGTGGGGAATTGTAGCTATTATTATGTACCTATTAAACGATCTACTAGCAGAAAACTTAGTTAAAGGCCCATTAACTAAAAAAGCAAACATTGAATCTACTAATAAAGACACTCAACCTATTAAAGGTGAAAAATCAACGGTATATACTAAATCCTCGTAACTTGAGGTGTTAAAGGAGGTAGGATTATGGTTGGTGAAGCCATTCTTTGGATGGTTATCTTTTATGGACTTTACTTCGTGATATTAGGATACTTTACTATCCCAGCACTAAAGTCTGAAAGAGAGATTAAAAATAAAGAAAAGAATTAGTTAAAAAATCACCCCAGGGTCAATCCCCTGGGGTGATCTATCTATAAACATACTACATATTATATGTAACCTAATATATTCAGCATGCCTTCTATTCTAGTCTAGACTCAGTTCACAAATTGCTTCAAGTAACCATGATTATATTTCATTAGTCTAAAGAATAAGTCCAAACCGACCTTTCTCCTTTTTTTTCTTTTGTTGTAGTTGTACTTGTTGAAGTACTCGAAGTTGTAGTATGTGTCGTTGTTAGAGTAGTAGAAGAAGTTGCTTTAGGTTTGGTCTTTGTAGATTTGGTCTTTTTAGGTTTTGTCTTTGTAGTTGGAGAGTTGGTATTTGTAGTACTTTCAGTAGTTGTTGAAGGTAGTAATTCCTTGATACTATCCACTTTATGTTGTAACAACATCTGAAGTTTAATCATATTTACTATAGTCTCGTTTACACATTTGTTTATATCCTTCGTTTCTTGTATTGAAAGCTTATTATGCTTATATTCATCTAAAATATGTAACATTTTTTTTGTTTCTACATCTAACATCTTAGATAAACTTTCTTCTTCATGTGCAATAGATGTTAGTATACGATTAAGGGTATCCTCAAATTTCATAGCTTTTACTCCTTCCAGTAAAATTCTTGGTAAAAACAATAGCTTAAGTACTAATAACTTACATATTGTGATTTTAAAATATTACTTTGTCCTATTTAATGATTTGATTTTATTCTAATTATATTTATGAGTTATCTTTTAATGATAAAAAGACCTGATATAAAGTTCACACATTCAATAGCTATGAATATAATACAGTACAAAATCAAGAAGGAGGTAAATTATGTCATTTCCAAACATTCCTGATGTGACCCCAGATATAAATATTGAGAGAGAAGATGTTATCAATCTTACACTGGCATCGATTGCTTTTGAAGAACTTGGTTTAGCTCACATTATTAATGCTGAAGGAGAGAAAATTCAAACTGGTCTAGATTTTGCTGAAAACAATGACGATTTAGTGGAAATTAACCGTTCTGTAGAAAGAACATTAAGATCTGCAATTAAGAAACAAATGTTACTTCAGTTCAAGTTAGAAGATACTCTTGATATTCCAGAAACTACTACTAATAATAATGAGTAGTTAATTTCTCTAATTTTGCTTAGAAGCATGGGAAGGGTATACAAACCCCTTCCTATGCTTCTTATTTTTATGCAATTATATGTAATATAATGCCTCAACTATAAATATTAATTAAAGAGAATATAAAAAAGGAGGGAAAGTCATGTCATTTCCTAATCTTCCTGATATAAAACCAGAAATGGATCTAGACAAAGAACAGGTAGTCAATCTTTTGTTAGCTTCAATTGCTTCTGAAGAACTTAGTTTAGCTCACATGATTAATGCTGAAGCAGAAAAAATCCAATTTGTTATTGGAACACTTGAAGAACATAAACAGAAAAAATCTCCAACCATAGAGGATTTATTAGAAATTAACCGCTCAGTTGATAAGACGTTAAGATCAGTGATAAAAAAGCAAATGTTACTTCAGTTCAAATTAGAAGATACAACTGATATTATAAAAGAAACGCCACCACCAACACCACCACCTACTACGTCCACTACAACAACTAGTACAACTACTAGTTCAAGCAGCAGTTCTTCTACTACAACAAAATGGTGGAAATCAAACGACGATAGTTGTTCCGATTCTTTATAACCAAAACATTATAAGTATATAACTTGTACCAAGGAGCAGTTAAACGGTTGAAATACCGTTTGATTGCTCCTTATCTGTTTTTAAAAGCTCACTGTCCATAAATAATCAACATAATATAGACCAAGTAGAAAGGAGGAATACGATATGTCATTTCCAAACATTCCTGATGTATACCCAAACATTAATCTCGAAAGAGAAGATATGATCAATCTTCTACTGGCATCAATTGCTTTTGAAGAACTTGGCTTAGCTCACATTATTAATGCAGAAGGAGAAAAAATCCAAACTGGTCTAAATTTTGCAGAAAACAATGATGATTTGTTGGAAATTAACCGATCTGTAGAAAGAACATTAAGATCTGCAATTAAGAAACAAATGCTTCTTCAATTTAAGCTAGAAGATACTTTAGAGGAAATACCTGAAATCCCACCAGATGTCGAGGTAATTAGCAATACAGTTACAGTGGAAGGATTTTTCAACAACATTTCAGTTACTGCTACAGACACTGCCCATTACAATATTAGTACGGAGGTGAATTCATCATGACTACAATTGGTGGCATTAACTTAGGTAATTTAACTGATTATCTGTTCTTCTTTGCTGATGGTAGAAATGATGCCAACTGGCAAGCATCAAGTCCAGGCTATGCCGGTGATGTTGCAATAAACGGTCTTCAGGCAGATGAACGAACTTCTGGTAGCTTTGCTTATGCTGGTACTATCTATACTAATGATTCTACACTAGGTGCTTGGCAGCAAATTGTCAACAATAACCCTCTTCAAGCGTCTGGTGTCACAGATGAAGTGGCGCGTATTACGGCATTAGAATCAGACCTAGTAAGTGCATTTCAACAAATTAACGCTCTTACTGCTAATCCTGGTGATCTTCCTGCACCATATGATACAAACTTTGATGGTACTATACAATCATTAGATGGATTAAATACAGAAAATGGAATAGACGAAGTTTTTGTTATTAATATAACGTCAGGCTTTACTGTATCTAGCCAAATCAACATTACGGGAGATCCTGGTGATGTCTTTATCTTTCGCTGGGATACTGATGCAGATCCTACAAATGGATATCAAGGTGAAGTAAAATTCCAGAGTGGCGGTGCTATTGTTCCACAAGGCGGTCTGATACCAACAAACTTTATCCATGTTGCTGGAGATATAAATTCTTCTGGAGGAGGTTCCACACCACCCCCACCCTACCCTCAAGGCCCACGACTAGATGATGGTCAAGGAGATTTAATTATTGGTGGTAGTGACTGGACTAGTGGCGGTTTTTTCACTGGGTATTGGTTAACAACAGGGGATCCTACGATTGTTGGGCCAGGTGACTTGCTTATTGGTAGAACTCAGTCTCTAAGCAATGGTAGATTCGTTGGTGGTTGGTACTCACTTACAACACAATTCAGCATGACATCTGGTACAGCTGGTGTCTATGTATCACCTAACCCAGAAACTTTAGTAGCCCCTGCCATTGATGTAGAAAAATTGGTTTCCCCTGATGAAGGTACTACCTTTGTTGATGCTGATACACCACCGGGACCGAATATTCCGCAAGGTACTGACCCTATTTACAGGTATTTAGTAACAAATACTGGGAATGTGCCACTCGAAAACATTACACTAATTGACAGCATACTCGGAGCAATCACTATTCCAACTACAACTTTAGATCCCGGTGAATCATTTACAGTTGATGTAACTGGTACTTGGGCTGAAGGTGAGCAAGTTAATTTAGCAACTGCAACTGGTGAATTTGAAGATATTACTGTAACTGATGAGGATCCTGCCCATTATGTAGGATTCATTGAAGCAGAACCTGCCATTGACGTAGAAAAATTCATTTCCGCTGATGGTGGTACTACTTTCTTTGACGCTGATACACCACCGGGACCGAACATTCCTCAAGGTACTAATCCTGTTTACAGGTATTTAGTAACAAATACTGGAAATATAGGGTTAGAGGATATCACTTTAACAGATGATATATTAGGACCAATTACCATACCAACCACAACTCTTGCTCCTGGTGAGTCATTTACAGTTGATGTAACTGGTACTTGGGCTGAAGAACAGCAAGTTAATTTAGCAACTGCAACTGGTGAATTTGAAGATATTACTGTAACTGATGAAGATCCAGCTCATTATGTAGGAGTAGTTGAAGAAGAACCTGCTATAGATGTAGAAAAGATCGTATCTGTTGACGGAGGCAATACTTTTGAAGCTGCACCGTCACCTCCAGGACCTACACTACCAGAAGGAGTAGATCCTATCTTTAGATATATTGTCACCAATACTGGTAATGTGCCACTTGAAAACATTACACTAACTGATAGTGTACTCGGAGCAATCACAATACCAACTACAACATTAGCTCCTGGTGAGTCATTTACAGTTGATGTAACTGGAAATTAGTCGACAGTTATAGTAGCATTTTGCTAGCTCTAATATAATTAATATATCTCTAACTGGCTCCCTTGATTAGTCAAGGGAGCCTTTCTTTATTTATTTGGATGCAACAAAGGTTCTAATTGGTTATACCATACCCACTGGGGGCTGTATTTTTGCCTTGCAAGTGTTTTTGCATAGATCACCGGATTATCTCTCATTAGGTTTACTATTCTAGATGCATGTTCCTTCAAATAGGCCTGTTCACTAGGCTTATATATTTCCTTTGTATCATAACCGAAGTTACGAGCATCCCATCTCATGAAGTATGCCTTTAGCTGCTTACCTAACTCTTCTAATGCTGGAACTGCTTCGTTTAATACTAAAAAGTTACCTCTACTTGAAGCCTCTATAACAGTCAAGCCAAATGATTCAGAATAAGATGGACAAATAAATAAGTTAGATAATGTAAACAATTCTAAAACACTGCTTCGTGGAAACCCTTCAGCATATCCCAAATCGCTTGTAAAGAAAATATCAGTTTTTTCTAATCCGTGACTGTTACCTATATTTTTAATATATGCCTTGTATTTATCGAGGTTAGTATCCATTGACGGAAAATCACAAAAAAGCACTTTAACTTTTAATTCTGTCTGTGCTTTAATAACACCAGCCAAAGAAGCAACTTTTTCAAATCTTTTTCCCGTAGTAAATCTAGCGGGATATACAATAAGAATATCCGGGCTAATTAAATCTACTTGGTCATGAATTGATCTAACTTCTTTACTCATAAAGGATTTTAAGTTTAAGCTATTGTGAACAACACGACACTTTCCTTCCGGCACATTAAATTGTTTAGCTAGAGCTGGTATTCCAGAATAAGTAGGATATACATATGTAGTATTAGGCATTGGTGTATAACGACAAGAAAAAGGCCATTTTGGATTAGACGGTCTATTCACAGGAACCGAATGGGTCATTGCTATAAATTTTATATTCTGTAATTTTTCTTGAACTTTTCTAATGGCAACATTATGAACTAAGTGCCAACCTTGATAGTGAATATCATGCATTATACAAATATCAACATCTAATAACTTTTCCTCTAAATCACTAGCAATAACTTCAACTTCATCATAAAAAGTTTCATGAACTTGACCGTCGGGTTGTGAATAATCATGCCATTGAATTTTATTACCATTAAATTTATTTGTTACTTTAACCCATTCTAGTCTTTCATCTGCATATACACCTTTTCGCTCATCATCATTACAATCTTGTGAAACAATCACTTTTGTTTTTACTCCATTTTTCAAAAGCATTTCTAACTGTTCTGCCACAACATTAACAAGAGAATATGTATGACTAAGACCATTAAACATTGTTAAAATTGCTACTTTCACAATATACCTCCCCTTTAGATTCTAAATCATTAAAATATAAAATATTAAACTCTACATAAAACAAGCCATTTCCTTTTTATGATAATATATGAGAGTCTATTATTTTTTAGAATGGATCTAATAGCTAAAAACTCAAATTTCAAACTAAAGAAAAAGATTAGTTAAATTAGCTACTATCGCTACTAAAAATTTATAATTAGGGCTTAATTCCCAAGGAAAATATTGCTATAATATATAAATAGTACCCTAGCCCCGAATTAAGTCTAGGGCTAGCTTCTTAACTTAACTCACAATCTAATACTTAATTATTATATAAAGGGCAAACTCAACGAAAGTTGAGGACGCAAAGTCATGGGTCTAAGGTGATTAAGTCACTACGATTGCCAAACTGCCGAAAGAACTTTCTTTCGTAAGTTTAGCTAAAGTCCCTTTATTAGGGACTTTTTTATGTTTAAGGTAAAAGGAGGCAATATTAATGTCTTGTCACAGCATTCAAACTATAGATAATCAAGTGATGAAAACCATACTTGATAATACTCAAGACGCTATCTTTTTTATTAGTGTAGAAGGTAATAAGACTTTTCGTTATCTTAGAGCAAACAAAGAGTTTGAAAATAAAGTAGGTGTTAGTTTAAATGATCTAAAAGGAAAAACACCTTATGAACTTTTTAATAAACAAGAAGCTGATTATGTATTAAATAAATACTTACAATGCTGTGAGATAAAAGATGAAGTTTCATATGAAAAGACTTTAGACTTATCTTGGGGAAAAGGTAAGTTTACTACTAAACTTTCACCTATCATAGAAAATAATAAAGTTGTTAAAATAATTGGTATTTCAAGGGATATAACAGATTATAAAAACATTGAAGAACTTACAAAAGCTAAAGAAAAATTAGAAAAAGAAAATAAACATTATAAGTCTCTTCTTGATACTCAATCAGATATAGTAGTCAGGTGGCGACCAGATGCTACTATCACATATGTCAATAAAGCTCATTGTGATCTAATGGGGATGGATAAAGAAGAAATTTTAGGTAAACAATGGTTTGAATTTATTCCGGATGATAGTAAAGAGGAATTAAGAAATGCATATTTTGATATTATTAAAAACCCTAGAAAAGTTTCTTATGAACATCCAGAAATAGGGGCTGGTGGTAAGATATATTGGCAACATAAACTAGTTTATCCTATTTTTGATCACAATGGAGAACTAGTTGAGTTTCAATCTGTAGGACGTGATATAACAGAGAGCAAATGGATGCAAATTAGAAAACAAAGTCAAAATCAAGTGTTAACTGCTTTAACTAAAAGAGATTCATTAAATAATATTTTAGAACTTATTGTAAGATGGTTAGAAAACGAAGATCGAAAGGCTATAGGAGCGGTTATGCTACTAGATGAATCAAAAGAATATCTGTACTGTAAAACAGCCCCTAATCTACCTAGGTTTTTTAGAAAACTTCTTGAAGGTATTAAAGTAAAAGACGGGTCTTTATCTTGCGGTACTGCTGCATATAAGGGAAAACGCGTAATTGTAGATGATATAGAAAAACATCCTTATTGGGCTGACTTCCACAAAATTATAGATAAGGTAGATATAAGATCTTGTTGGTCAGAACCTGTATTTTCATCTGAAGGTGACGTAATAGGAACCTTTGCTATTTATCTTAACGAACCCTATACTCCGACTAACCATGACCTAGAACGACTTAAAATAGCAGCTGACCTTGTTAGTTTAGCTGTTACCCATAAAATGTCAGAAGAAAAACTTAAACTTAACGAACGAAAATTTAAAAGTTTTGTAGAAAATGCAAGCGATATAGTTCTTACAGTAAATGATAAAGGAGTAATTACTTATGTTTCACCTAACTGGAAACAACTATTAGGACATAACCCAACAGAGGTAATTGGTAAAACAGCAGATGAGTTTATCCATCCTGAAGATTTAGAAACTTTTTTCAAAAAACTAAAAAAATTAATAGAGACCGGGAACCTAGATGAGGAAGTTGAGTACAGAATTAAACATAAAAACGGAACCTGGAAGTGGCATGCTTCAACTATTAATATTCTTGGACAAAATAAGGAAAATACTGATTTATTAGGGATAGCAAGAGATGTTACAGAACGTAAACAAGCTGAAGAAAAAATACGGTATTTAAGCTTTCATGATAATCTTACAGGACTTTATAATAGAGCTTATCTAGAAGAAAAAATGAAAAAATTTGATACTGAAACTCACTTACCATTAAGTGTTATAATGATCGATCTAAATGGTCTTAAACTAGTAAATGATACTTATGGCCATTTTCCTGGTGATAATATGTTAAAAAGTGCAGCTAAAGTATTGAAAGATTCTTCACGTAAAGACGATTTTATAGCTCGCTGGGGCGGAGATGAATTTGTTATCTTGTTACCTAACACTTCAAAGGAAGATGCGAATAAAGTCTGTAAAAGAATTTTTGAAAATTGTAAGAAAGTTTATGTCAAAAATGTACCTATCTCTTTAGCAGTGGGTACTGCTACAAAGAGTAATATAGGCAAAGATTTAAAACTAACTCTAAAAGAAGCAGAAGATAAAATGTATAAACAAAAGCTAGCTGTTAGTCAAAGTGCTAGAAGTACAGTTTTAAAGACTCTCATAAAAACCTTAGAATCTAAAAGCTTTGAAACTAAAATACATACTCAATGTATGGAAAAGGCTGCATTCAAAATTGGTAAAAAGTTAGATCTTTCAGATTCAGAACTCAAAAGGTTAAGCTTACTTATCTCTTTACATGATATCGGTAAAATAAATATACCAGAAGAAGTATTAACTAAAAAAGAACCTTTAACCCAAAAAGAAAGAGAAAGTATAAAAAAACATCCAATTACGGGTTACAGAATAGCTTTAGCAACTGAAGAGTTCTCTCATATAGCAGAAGAGATATTAAATCACCATGAACGGTGGGATGGTTCTGGTTACCCGAACGGTAATAAAGGAGAAGACATTCCTCTACTTGCAAGGATAACTTCTATAGTTGATGCTTATGAAGTAATGACAAATGGTCGACCCTACAAAAAAACCTTAACTCAACAAGAGATCAAAGCAGAACTAAAGCGTTGTGCTGGTACTCAATTTGATCCTAGGTTAGTAAAAACATTTCTAGAAGTTTTAGAAGACTAACTTTATAACACCTTAGTTGGTATCAGTATATTTCTGATACCAACTTAAAAATCTCACCCAATATTCCCCTTTTAAGGGTTAGTAGCATAAAAAAAAGACACCAACCGCATTTAACGATTGGTGCCAGATGTTTTTTCTTTTGCCGCTGTCTTCTTGACAGGGGCAGTTCAAATTAGTGAAGCTTTTTTATTATTTAACTAAGTATTAAACTTGTTAGTGATGCTTTGTAACTGATCACCTAACTCAGCTAGTGAATCTGATGTACTAGATACTTCATCTGCAGCAGAAGCCTGTTCTTCTGAACTAGCTGCTAAATTATCTGAAAGGGAATTTACTCTCTCTGTTATCTCTTCTATTTCTTTTAGGGCATTAACAATCTGTTCACTCGAAGAAGACAGTGACTCTGCTGTAAAAGTAGTTTCTTCTATTCTATTAGATATTTCATTTATTGATTCTGCTATAGATTTGAAGTTATCTGCTCCTCCTGTTACCACCTGAGTTCCAGACTCAACTTTTTCTTTATTTTCATACATTGACTCTACTACATCATCAGTTTTAGATTGTATTTCTGTAATTATTCCAGTTACTTTTTCTGTAGCTTCTTTAGACTCTTCTGCTAACTTTCTGATTTCATCAGCTACTACTGCAAACCCCTTCCCATGCTCTCCAGCTCTAGCCGCTTCTATATTTGCATTTAGAGCTAGTAGATTAGTCTGCTCTGAAATTTCATTAATTAAGTCAACTATTTGACTAATCTCACTTGAATGATCTTTTAACTGTTCAATATTATTAGCTACATGTTCTGTTGCTTGATTAATCTCTTTCATTTCATACATAGCTTGATTCATATTGTCGTTTCCTTTATATGCTTTATCACCAGTTTCTTGAGCTGTAGCAGATATTTCTTCAAAAGATGCAGCCATTTCTTGTAGCTTGGCTGAAAAATTACGAGTAGTTTCTAAAGTTTTTTCAGTATGATTTTTCTGATTAGTTGCTCCTTCTGCTAAATCTTGAGCTGTTTCTGACACCTGCTCAATACTCTTTGTAGTCTCATCTGTATTTGCACTAAGTTCTTCTGAAGATGCAGCTAACTGTTGAGAGCTTTCTTGTACCTGTGAGATCATCTCTTGTAAATTGTCAGTCATTTTCTTAAATGAGCTCTTTAAAGTAGCTATTTCATCTCGACTAGAACTTTCTGTCAAAGAAACATTTAAATTTCCATCAGCTACTTGACGAGATACTTTAACTACTTCAATGATAGGTTTAGCAATACGTCGAGCAATTATATAAGAAACTATAGCTACAATAATGACAATTATTAATGCTGTGGTTATAGCTCCTATCATTTCCTCTCTAATTTGGTTATCATATGGTTCTGTTGATGTACCGGCATAAAACATACCTATACTTTCACCATTTGCTCCTGTCATAGGTGCATAAGCACCATAATTATCTGTTACATCATCCACATTTTCTATTCTTCCTGAAAAAGTTTCTTGTTCTTCTACAATCTGATCGATAACATTTGTATTATCAATACTTGTCCCTTCTAATCTTTCACCTGATTCATCCGTGATTGTTGTAGCTATCCTTGTATCACCTTGAAAAAGTGTTAAGTCACTTCCTATATTTGTTTGAATATTATCTAATAAATCACTATCAATAGTTCTTCCTATTTCTAATATTCCAATAAAATTGTCATTCTCATCGTATATCGGTCCAGCCACTCTTAAGGCAAAACCAGTTTCACCTTCATCAAAAGCTTGTTCTACACTTTCTGTTTGTTTAACCTCTTGAAGTAACAATCTATCCCCTTGACTATCACCATATTGACTTGGATTATGAGCTCTATAGAAAGTCTCTAAATCAGAGTTATGAAGTTCTAGAGTGGTAGTGCCTAATTCTGATTTTAAATCATTATAAATATTAGATAATCTGTCGTTAATTTCTTCTCTATCTTTATTACTAAAATTAGATATTATTTCATCATTATTAGAGATCACTTCATATCCAGTTCTTAAAATATTTGCCTCTTGTTCTAGTAAGAGTTCAAAAGTCTCTAAATCATTTTCAATTTCTGTAATAGCTTCTTCTTCAATAAAACGGTTATTACGTAAAATAAGCATTGTTGCTAAAGAAGCTGTAGCTAATATAGTTACAATTATAAAACATATAGTAATTTTGTTCTTAATACTGAAAACACTTAATTTATTAAAGCTCAAAATCAGCCCTCCTCCTTTATTGTTTGTATTAAATACCACACATTGTTTTTTGTTAAAAAATACCACTACATTGTGTGGACCAATATAATATATCATGTTTTAATCTCGTCAAATATAGGCTTTACGTCCTAATATAATTTTTAGACATTAATGAATATTAATCATATATAATTTACCTTATTGTGTTATAATTAAAATTTAAAATAATTTAATATTATAATAAAGTAAATTTAATACTTATTTTTAATGAAAGTATTGGTGGTATGACTATGTCATTTTTCAGCATTCCACTCAAAGAGCTAAGAAAACTACATAATATTAGTCAAACATATTTAGCTAATCAATTAGGGCTTAGTCAAACCTCTATTGGAAATTATGAAAAAGGTATTAGGTTTCCAAATCAACAGGTACTGGCTCAGTTAACTGATTATTTCCAAGTATCTTATGATTATTTATTAGGAAATGATGATTCTACAAATCAAAGATCTAAATCACATATAGAATTTTCAAGTGATGGGTTAAAGTTTTTAGAATTTTTATTACACAGAAAACAAGAAAAGGCTAAAGAGCTTGTCTTAAATATAGCTTCGAGTAAAGAAAACATTCAGAAAATATTTTTTAATATTCTTTTACCAACAATTAAAGAAGCTGGTGACATGTGGGGTCGCCATGAATTAGAATTATATAATGTTTACTATATTAGTTCAGTAACTAAAGAAATCATCTATAAACTACAGCCTTATGTATTTCATTATTCTAAAGATAAAAGAGATAAAACTTTACTAGCTATCTCTTATACATGTGAACAACACGATATTGGGATAAGAGTTTTCTGTGAATTAATGAGATTAAAGGGATGGGAAATCTATTTTATAGAAGGCGATCTTCCGGCTAGTGAATATACAAATATGATAAAAGAGTTTCATATTGATTTAGTAATTATTACAGCAACTATGCAGTTTAATATCACAACAGTAGAAGCTATAGTTAAGAGAATTAAGGATAATACACAAGTTAAAGTGTTAGTTGGAGGACCTGCCTTTAATACTAATTGGAAACTCTGGAAACAAGTAAACGCTGATAGTTGTGCCGCTGACTTACATTCTGCTATCAAATTAGCTAATAGGTTGGTTAATTAATAAAATACATATGCACTTCTTAATTTATTGGTTAAGGTGTTATCACTACTAATCACCTTCGCATTTAATCTATATCTTTTACATTTTCACATGTTAGTTTAATTGCTGATATTTTCTAGACTTCATAATCAACATGGGGTAACTTTAACAATTACAACTAAAAAAATTCCCCATTAGAGTTTTCCATGGAAAATTTTTAACTAAAAGAAATAAGGATCGCCCTTGTGAAGGGTTAAATAGCAATCTTATTATAGAAGAATTGAAAGAAATAAAGGACCTTTTAGGCCCTTTATTCTTCAATGGTAACTTGTTTCATTTCATCACCTTTAATTATGTTATCTATTACATCTAACCCTTCTATTACTTTTCCAAAAACCGTATGTCTTCCATCTAAATGAGGCTGTGGACTATGACATATAAAGAACTGACTTCCTCCTGTATCTTTTCCTGCATGAGCCATAGAAAGAGTACCTCTTTCATGTTTATTAGGGTTATTTTCAGTCTCGCATTTAATTGTATACCCTGGTCCTCCTGTACCTGATCCTAAGGGACATCCACCTTGAATAACAAAATTAGGTATTACCCGATGAAAAGTTAAACCATCATAAAAATTATCTTTAATTAAGTTAACAAAGTTTTCAACAGTATTAGGAGCATCCTGTTCATATAATTCTGCTACCATAGTACCTTTGTTAGTTTCAATAATCACTTTTTTCATAAGTATCTCCTCCCATTTCCATTATAGGATTATTATATCATATATAAATGATAAATTGTGCTCTATAATTAATGTATAGACCCAGTTCACGAGTGGTATCATTTGATCTCATTTAATCTATTTAAAATAAATCAATTTTTTAGCATTATTTATCTAATTCATTATTTATATACTTATTCTTTTCCTTAGCTAATACTCCACCTAAAGCTAATAAAGCTATTAAGTTAGGTGCTGCCATTAATCCATTCATTGTATCAGCAAAACTCCAAACTACTTCAAGAGCCCCAACAGAGCCTATAATAATCAATAATACAAATATAAATCTATATGGATATCGAATTTTTTCCCCAAAGATAAATTCCCAACTTTTTTCACCATAAAAGGACCAAGTAAGCATAGTAGTATAGGCAAAAATCATTATAGCTAAGGTAATGAATATACTTCCACCCGGTATTCCCATCCCAAAAGCTTGAGATGTAAGAACTGCACCAGTTTCGCCTGTTTCTAAAGCACCAGTAACTATAATAACTAATGCAGTCATAGTTCCTACTACAATTGTATCAATAAATACTTCCCATATACCCCACAATCCTTGTTTAGCTGGAGTATTTCTAGCTTGAGCGTGTACTATTGAAGCTGCACCTAATCCAGCTTCGTTTGAGAAGATACCTCTAGCAACACCATAACGTATTGCTATCATAATACCTGCTCCGGCTGCACCACCACCGGCTGCTGAAGGATTAAATGCTCCCACAAATATATCAGCAAAAGCACTCGGTACTGCTGGTAAATGTAATAGTATAATTACAAGTGCTCCAAAAACATAAAGTACTGTCATTATAGGAACTAATATCTCAGCAACTTGTGCAATCCTTCTTATTCCACCTATAATAACTAATCCAACTAAAGCTGCAGCTATTACTCCAGTGATCCACATCGGAACACCAAAATCATCAGCTACTGCTTCTGCTACTTCATTTGATTGTACCATATTACCGATACCAAAAGCTGCTAACCCAGCAAATAAAGCATATAAAAAGCCAAGCCACATCCATTTCTTCCCTAGCCCATTTTTAATATATACCATAACTCCACCAGTGTACGATCCATCTTCTTTCTGTTCACGATACTTAACACCCAAAGCTGCTTCTCCAAACTTAGTAGCCATACCTACAAGAGCAGTAATCCACATCCAAAATAGTGCTCCAGGACCGCCCATGTGTAACGCAGTAGCAACACCTGCTATATTTCCTATACCAATAGTAGCCGCCATTGCTGAACTTATTGCCTGAAACCCGGTTATTGCCCCACCTTCAACTGAATCTTTCTTTTGAATTCTTTCTAGGATAGTTTCTTTCCAAGACGTACCGAAATGAGTAAATTGAAAAAATCCTAGTCTAATAGTTAAATATAAACCCGTACCAACTAGTAAGATAAGAAAAGGAGGCCCCCAAACAATATCATTCAAAGTTTCATTAATACTTAGTAAAAGTTCCACTTTGTATTCCCTCCCTAATAAATGATTAAAACAAAACCATAAAACATATTGAAAACCCTACACATTACTAACAGGTAATCACCGTAAACATAAGGTTTTATGAGTTCAGTCTAGGTGTTAAACACCCCCTTAAACTTTCTATTTAATCTGTTAAAATAGAAAAGTTGTTAATTATAGTATATTGCGAAAATTTAAAATGTCAAGAAAATTCAGTAATTTAAATTGTTTATTATCTACTGATATATTATTAAAAATTTTGACTGTTTACTACATATTATGAGCTGAGCTTTAATATAGGTATAAAAAAGCTAAAAAATTTGTAGAAAAGCCAGTGACCTAGTTTTTCAAAGCTTCGAAACTTAATAATCCAAGAAATATCTATAAATATATCTCAAATGTAGATTTTAAACTCAAAGAGTTAATTTTACTAATTTCACTTCATTATATATTAAAATTAATATTCCAAAAGAAGTAGCAACTAAAGAAATAGTCTATCTGGTACTGAATGGGGAGAATAAAGAAACATCCCATCACTGGTTATAGGGTAGCACCTGAACTTGCTACAGAAGAGTCTCCAATGTAGCAGAAGAACTTAAAAATTTAGCCTGGTTCTCAATCTGATCCTGTAATTAGTTAATATTTTTCTTAATGTTCTAAATGAAAGTGTTATTTAAATTAAGTCCCTAGGTTTTTTTACCTTAGGGACTTTGTTATATTAAGTGTTGTTGTAATTTTCATAACAGTTTGACAATAGTTTGGTAATAAGGTAAGATGTTTTTTAGGAATATAATGGAAAAAGGAGGTGTGAGAGTAAAGGTTTTATAACCTATATAATATTCTCATCTTACAGGGAGGAAAATAATATGGGTAAAGAACCCCTCACTAAAGATCGTAAAGAAAAAACACAGCCCTACTACCATTTAGGGGCTGTAACAGAGACTGAAAGAGTTTTGAATAAACGATTATTAGATAAAATCACTGACCCAAAAACAGCTGCTAAACTGATAGAAAATGGCATGACTGTTGCAACTAGTGGTTTTACACCTTCTGGTTATCCAAAGGAGATACCCTTAGCTTTAGCATCTCGTATTAAAAACGATTGTGAATTCTCTATCAACCTATTTACAGGTGCATCTGTTGGGAAAGAATTAGATTCTTCACTAACTAAAAAAAACTCTATAAGTCGTAGATTTCCCTATCAAACTAATAAAGAGATTAGAGATAAAATAAACCAAAGAAGAATACATTATGAAGATATTCACCTGAGTCAATTTACTCAGGAAGTTCGTTATGGTTATTTTGGAAATATCGATGTAGCAATTATTGAAGCAGTAAAAATAACACCTGAAGGTTATATTATTCCTACTACATCAGTAGGTGCAACCCCTACTTTTTGTCATCTTGCAGATAATATTATTGTTGAAATTAATACAACTAAACCTCTATTTTTAGAGGGTATCCATGATATCTACTTACCAAATGATCCTCCAGATAGAGAACCTATTCCTATAATGACCCCAAAAGATAAAATAGGGACCCCTTATATTAAAATAGATCCAAATAAGATTAAAGCAATAGTCTTTTCAGACAAACAAGATGAAAATATCCCCTTTGCTCCTGCTAATCAAGTTAGTCAAGATATAGCTTATCATCTTATTTCTTTTCTAAAAAAGGAAGTATTACAGGGAAGACTACCTGAAAATTTACTTCCCATCCAATCTGGAGTAGGTGAAGTAGCTAATGCTATTTTAAAAGGATTGTTAGATTCCCCATTCAAAAATCTCACCCTTTATTCAGAAGTTATTCAAGACTCAGTATTAGATCTTTTAGATCATAGAACTATAGATTTTGCCTCAAGTACTTCACTAACTTTATCCAAAGAAGGTTTTAATAAACTTTATAATAATATTAATAAATATAAAGATCAAATCGTACTTCGATCACAAGAAATAAGTAATCACCCAGAAATTATTAGAAGACTTGGATCAATAGCTATAAATACTGCAATTGAAGCAGATATATTTGGTAATGTAAATTCTACTAATATAATGGGAACTCAAATGGTTAACGGAATCGGCGGTTCTGGAGATTTTGCTAGAAATAGTTCTTTAAGTATCTTTACTACACCTTCCATTGCAAAAGATGGACATATTTCTACCATCGTTCCAATGGTTTCGCATGTTGATCATACAGAGCATGATGTCAAGGTTATTGTAACAGAACAAGGGCTTGCAGACTTAAGAGGGTTAAGTCCAATAGAAAAAGCAGAATCCATTATAGAAAACTGTGCTCATCCAAGTTTCAAACCTCAACTTCGAAAGTACTTAACTAATGGAACAAAGCAAGTAGGTCATACCCCTCACATATTAGAAAATGCTTTAGATTGGCATATTAACTTCTTAAAATCAGGAAGTATGAAAGACTAAAAAGAGCGGTTGAGCCGCTCTTTTTTAGTCTCTAGATTTAGGAAACCAATGTTGTGTTTTTAAACAAATTTGTACTAATAGTAACATTACAGGTACCTCAATCAACATCCCTGTTACAGCCGCAAGAGTCGCTCCAGAATCTATACCAAAAAGTGTTATCGCCATAGCGATAGCAACTTCAAAGTGATTACTTGCTGCTATTTGAGCTGTTGGTGCAGCATCATCATAGGTTAAACCAAGTTTTTTCGATGCAAAGTAACCCACACCGAAAATAACTATGATTTGAATGGTTAACGGAATTAAAATGAAAAGTACTAATAATGGGTTAGAAAGTACAATACTTGATTGCGGAGTTACTATAGCTACAATTGTAAACAATAACGCTGCTGGTGATACGTAATGAAGCTTATTAGTAAACTCCTCAAAGGCTTTTTCTCCTTTTGTTTCTAGCATTATTTTTCTAGTGAAATATCCTGCTACCAATGGAATTCCTACATATGCTAAAACACCGAATGCTACTCTACCAAGTGGTACTGGTACATCTGCAACTGGTAATAAGAGAACTGCTAGAGGTCCGTAAAGAACTACCATTGTCAAGGAGTTAATAGCAACCATCACAACCACATGACCCATATTACCTCTAGATAGGTAACCCCAAACTAGAACCATAGCTGTACAAGGAGCTATTCCTAGGAGAATCATTCCCCCCATAATTTCACTTCCCATTTCATAGCCCACAAAATCACTTAAAAACACTCGGAAAAATAACCAAGCTATAAATGCCATAGTAAATGGCTTAACAAGCCAATTTAAAATTAAAGTTGTGGTTAAAGGTTTAACAGATTTACCTGCCCTGATAATTTCTTTAAAATCTGTCTGTACCATAATAGGATAAATCATAAGAAAAAGTGCAATTGCAACAATTACAGGATACCCTTGAATTTCAAAGGCCTCAAATACTTGTGAAAGTTGTGGGAAAGTTTCTCCTAAAATTAATCCTAAAATTATACACAACCCAACCCATACAGTAAGATAACGTTCAAAAAAACTAATCCGAGAGTGTAAAATAAACGGTGTAAACCTTCCGAAATGATGTATAATAAAAATAGAATGGGAGGTTTGCACCGTTATGAATTTAATAGACAAAAAGCAAGTAAGAGAAATGATGAAACAAGGTAAACT
>NZ_NIQC01000010.1 GCF_002216005.1 Natranaerobius trueperi | reverse complement strand
AGACCGAGATTTTGCATCAGGCTTCCTTCAGACTCCACCTCACGATGGACGCCCTTGCCATTTGCTAACAGTTCCTACCACCAAGCCTGTAGCGGACTTTCACCGCCTAGCTACCGCCCATGCAGGGCAAACTAAAAAAAGTCATCGGGAAATATTTCCGATGACTTGATATGCAAAAACACGATTAGTCATCTCATCCCTCAATTTCCCTAAAATGGAGAGCACACCTCAGATAGATGGGAAATCTACCTGAAGACAGTCCTGTACATATTAAGTACAGTCCCAACTTTGAACTCTGGGTAGAAGATCAAAGCTTCGGCGAACTTCCCTTTCCCTAAGAATCTTAGTTTTACCCAAACTCTTCTTAGGTACTTTTGACAGTTCGCAACCTCTACCCCATCTCATATTTGAGAGACGAGGTAACTATTATGAAATTGTTATTTAAGATTTTAACAAGTTAACGCTAATAAGTCAACACTTTTCTATACATCAATTTCTTTCCATCTTCCAGACTTAAAACGAAAGAAAATAATTAGGCCGCGTACATATAAATCACTAGCCATAGCAAGCCATGCACCAAAAAGACCCCATTCCAAAATAAACGCGAAGAATAATGCCAAAACTAATCGCACTCCTAACATACCAATAGCTGCAGAAACAGCTGGAAAGGTTGTATCACCCGCACCTCTAAGTCCACCTGACATAATAATTGCAGTAGCGAAAGGTGGTTGAGCTATAGCAACTATTCGAAGACACATAGCTCCTAACTCTCTTACTTCAGGTTCATTTGTTAGAAAGTTCATGATCACTTCTGGGAAGAACAAGAATATTATCCCCATAAAACTCATAACAGCCATACCTAGTCTCCAAGTTTCATAACCACAACGTTCTGCAAGTTTTGAATCTTTGGCTCCTAACCCCTGTCCGACAAGGGTAGTAGCTGCCATTGAAAAACCAAATCCTGGCATAAAGGAAAGTGATTCAGCATTTATAGCTAAGTGATGAGCAGCCATAGATGTAGTACCTAAAGAAGCTACTATTCTTGTGAATAAAACTTGTCCTGAACTCATTGCCATCCTTTCAATAGCTGTTGGAATTCCCACTTTTACAATTCTTTTAATCATAGGAAAATCTGGTTTAAATGAATCAGTTAATTTGATTTTAATTACAGATTTGCCTTTTAAAAGTGTTTTAACAACTAATATCCCAGCTATAGCCCGTGAGAGGCTTGTTCCAAGAGCTGCCCCTTGTACACCCATTCCTACTCCTGGCATTTTAAATTCTAATCCTAATAACATCATTTCTCTAGTTTCAAATATAAAAAAGAAGTTTAAAATGATATTAGCTATATTTGCTATAGCATTAACACGCATAGGTGTTTTAGTATCACCTGAGCCTCTTAATACACCACTTAAAATAAAAGTAGTTGAAATAAATAATATTCCCGCACTTATAATACGAAGATAACTTGTCCCTAAAGGTATCACTTCTGTTTCAGCACCCATTAGATTAATAATTATGGGTGCTAGTGGAAAAAGTATCAGTGTTATTAAAACTGCAACTGAAACACTCATGATTACTGATTGCCTACCTGCCAAATTTGCTTCTTCATACTGTTTAGCACCAATATGTCTTGCTACTACTGCAGTAGCTCCAACCCCTAAAGCAGCAAAAAGCCCCATGAAAAACATCATGGGTGACATGGATAAACCTACTGCAGCAATTGATTCTTCATTAAGCCGTCCAACCATTGAACTATCAACTATTTGTTTAAATGTCATTAAAAACATTTCAACTATAGCTGGCCAAGCAAGAAGAACAACTTTTTTTCTTATATCTTTATTGCTAAGATTATCACCTTCTAAAAAAACAGATTTTGTATTTTTATCTGCTGTTGTTTTAGTACTCATACTCAGGTCCCCTTTAATGTTTCGGATATCTAAATAAATTTTAAGGTTCTATCATTATAATGTCAATATCTAATCGAGTAGGAGGTAGATAATTAATTTATCTACCTACCTCTCACGCCACCAACCGTACCGTTCGGTACTTGGCGGTTCAATGGATTTGAGTGCAGTACCTCGCACTTATTTTCTTTTAAGTATGGCATTAGCTCATCGACTGTCATCCCGTCAACACCTGCTGCACCTCTATTTTGCTTTACTCTTTTATAAGCTGCATTTAAATTTCCTGTGTGTAGTAATTTATCAAGTAAACTTTCTGCACCGTCTTTCTTGCTAGGTTCCAGTGAGTTAGTACGCCGCGCTCCCTTGGTACTCTCTGGTTCCACCATACCCTCGCAAGGGTAGCCTGTTTTCACAGTTTTCTGCTCTCTTTGCACTATCTCACCTTCTCTCTAGTTTAAAAGACTACCATTGTTCGGTCCTTCCCGTATCCGGTACTATGACCTCGGCTGACTTCTTACGGTTCAGTCAGTCGTACATCACTGTAGATTTGTCGCTGTGGGCTGTTGGTTAAACCCTCTTGTCGGCAACCCCCGTAAGACCTCCCCTGTTAAGAACGGTAACTTTCCTCTCATATATCTGCCACATTTACACCGTAGGGTTCGGGTGGTATTGGACTTTGTGTTGTAGTGCACACTTATCCGCTCTACATATGCCTTGTATGTGGTTTCTGTTAGTCAGACCGAGAGTTTGCATTAGGCTTCCTTCAGACTCCACCTCGCGGTGGATGACCTTGCCATCTGCTAACAGTTCCTACCACCATGCCTGTAGCGGACTTTCACCGCCGAGTTACCCCCCATGCAGGGCAAACATAAAAAAACCACTTTGGAAGTAAAATCTTCCCAAAGTGATGATTATTAAGTATTAGACAGAAATTCTTTTTCAATTAGTTTAGCTAAGCCTCTAGCATCATCCCAGTGATATACAGGAGTTTTTTCAAATTCAAAATTTTTGTCATTACTAGCTATGGCTACTAACTCACTCGGATTACATACAGGTTTTGTACTTCTATCTGTTTTTACAACCTCTATTTTAGGTTTATCTTCTCGCTTATATCCTTCTGTTAATATAATATCAGCATCTTCAATTTTTTCAAGGATCTCATCTAATGTTTTTTCTTGTTCTAACTGTTGTATCATAGCCATTTTAGTTGGCGAAGATATGACAACTGTTGAAGCACCAGCTTCTCCGTGTTTCCATGTATCTTTACCAGGCTTATCTATATCAAAACCGTGCACATCATGCTTTACAGTAGAAACTTTATACCCTCTACTTTTTAGCTCTCTTATTAATTTACATACCAAAGTGGTTTTTCCACTTTTTGATTTACCAACCACTGAAATTACTGGTCGCATATTAAAACTCCTCCTTCAATTCATTAAATGAAAGAAAATCTACTAGATCATTCTCCTTAACCGGTGAGCTATAAGGTGGAATAACTATAATACCGTTTGCGCCTATAATAGTTGAAGAAATCCCAGTCTTGTCTTTCTCTACTGGTTTACAATATAATTTACCATCTTCAATCCATCTTCTAGCTCTTATCAATCGCCAATGAGAACAAGAATTCTTTTTTAAACTTTGTTTTAAAAAAGCTGAAACAGACTCTGACATTAATTCGTTACCAATGTTAGAATACCCATTACTTTTTAACAAAGGTTTCTCAACCATAGTTTTAAAAGACGTTGTCATTGCTGCAGGATTTCCTGAAAGTGAAAAAATAGGAACGTTATTAAATATAGAAAAATGCATAAATTTTCCAGGTTTCATATTAACTCTCCAGAAAATTTGGGTAGCACCTATTTCCTTTAGCGCTCTCGGAACTAAGTCATAATCACCTACAGAAACACCTCCTGTTGTTATTAAAAAATCTACTTTTGTTAATGCTTTATGAAATTTTTGTTTTAAATCATCTAATGAATCATGAACATTACCATAAAACAAAGTTTTATAACCAATACTTTGTAAGTAAGATAAAAGATAATATTTATTACTATTTCTAATCTTACCCTTTTCCAATGTTTTTTCTACTTCTACTAATTCATTTCCTGTAGTTATTATTCCAATTGTAGGGGCTTTCTTAATTTTAATTTCCCTAAAACCTAAAGAAGACAATACCCCAATATGAAAAGGCGATATCTTAGTACCTGCTTCTAGAACTTTTTCACCCTTTTTAATTTCCTCACCTTTAGATGAAACATTCTCTTTATAAAAAAGTGGTATTTTTAACACAATTTTATCATTATAACCCTCTACTTTTTCAAAAGGAATCACACAATCAAACCCCTCTGGTAATGGAGCACCTGTCATTATACGAACAGCTTTTCCTTCTAATTTACCATACTTGTTTTTAATTATTGTTTCTCCAGCAGGGATTTGTGTCGCTACTTCGAATGTTATTGGCTTTTCAGCTGAAGCATTTTTTGTTTTTTTAGATGCAAATGCAAACCCATCAAAAGTCGATTTATCAAATGGTGGTATGTTTTCAGTAGCAAAAACATCTTCACCTAGAATTTTTCCAATTGAATCTGTTAATGAACAAGGTTTTAATTCAACAGTTCTACTTGTATTTTCTAATATTTTTTTATAAGCTTTTTCTGGATCTATCATAATTCCCTCCTTGTACAATATAGTTAGATTTCCGACGGCACTATTGTTAGTCAAGAATTCACTGATCTTTGACAACCACATGGAGATATTAGCTTTGAATAGCTCATATCTCCAATGAGGCAGGGGCTTCGAGTTTCCTCCATGGGAAGTCAATCTGTCCTGGTATAGAGATAGGAGCCCCCGCCCTCATAAGATTTCTCGAATGAGCACGTTGTGGATGCAGCTTGCTGTATGCCTCGAGTAACAAGCAAGGTCGAGACTTGTGAGGTGCTGAGTACTGGCCCTGTCAATATTTTGTAGAAGAGAGGTATCTTAGTCATGTTTTTCCAAACGAAAACAGATCTAAAAGATGCTTTTATCTTAGCTGATATGGCACGCTTTGGACGACTACCACAGTCAGAGCTAGCGTCTGAAACTGTTATGAAGCTTCAAACTCTTTCCAGACACCGTTTAATCTTGTTAGAAGTGTTGGCGATTTGAAAAACAAAGTGCTAGCTATCTTAGACAGAATTTTTCCAGAGTATCCTGAGTGCTTTTTTGGTGTATTTATCAACAGTTCAAAAAACTTTTACAAGAATTTTCTTGAAGATGGTACTTAATTTGATCTAATACTTCATCGGTTAATTTTACTTTACTACGGTTGCTAGTATCATATTTTGGTTTTCCACTATATTTTGTACTAATTCCTCACTTCGGTTTTTCCCATTTAATAGTTCAGCTCTATTTGCATAGTATTCTTCTTTAATGTATTTCCTGACTGTTTTTCTATCAATCTCAGTCTCTCGATGAATTGCCCTTTGTGATTTGCCATCATGGTAATGTTTTAAAATTATTGTTTGTTTATCTTTCAATGTTATCATCCTCCCTCGAACCCCCTTTAGATTAAATAACATACAAGGGGATTCTATTCTAAAGTGGGGGATTTTTCAACTGAAATGGTGGGGTACTTTTAAGTTAACATGTACATCTGTTCGTCAGACCGAGATTTTGTATTAGGCTTCCTGCAGACTCCACCTCACGATGGACGCCCTTGCCATCTGCTAACAGTTCCTACCACCAAGCCTGTAGCGGACTTTCACTGCCTAGCTACCGCCCATGCAGGGCAAACACGAATCAGGGTTGTCCCAAAAATTACACTTTTGAGACAACCCTGTACTACACTAAAACTCTAATACCAACATAAACATCCTACTCTTTATGTGATCTAGTTAACTTCAGATCCATTTCATTTTCTTGAACTGAAACTACACTATTGTAAGATGATTCTTCACCGAATTTTTTTAACATGTTTTTTAATTTATGAGGCCTTACTAAATTTCCAGGACCTCCTATACATCCTTCTTGACACCCCATACCTTCGATAAAATTAAAATCTGTACCACCCTTCTTTATAGAATCTAATACTTTTTTACACTCTTCTAAACCATTACATCTAGTTATTCTCACTTCTCGACTAGGGTCTAACTCTGTTACAGTACTTTTTACAGCTTCTCCAACACCACCGCTCTTAGCAAAGTTTCTTCCAAGACGACTTACAACAGTATCATCTTTTTCTATATCATAGTCAGACGGATTTATACCAGCCCCTTCAAAAACAGCACAAATCTCTTCAAATGTTAATACATAATCTATAGCATCTTGTAACTCTCTTTCAACGGCTTCATCTTTCTTAGCTATACACGGACCAATAAAAACAATTTTATCTTCTGGATATTCTTTTCTAAATTTACGCCCTAAAGCAACCATAGGAGAAACAGTAGTAGATAAATGACTAGCTAACTCTGGGTAGAACTTTTTAACTAAATTAACAAATACAGGACAGCAAGAACTCATCATAAATTTTAGTTCATCTATATATGAATTGAATTCTTTAGCCTCATGATAAGCTACAATATCTGCCCCCTTAGCAGCCTCATGTACTGAGTCCATTCCTAAATCTTTGAGAGCTTCAAATATTTGAGAAACTTCTACTTTAGGGCCAAATTGTCCAACTATAGATGGTGCAATAATAGCATGAATTTTATCTCCTCCAGCAGTATCTTCTAAAAATGATATAATATTTGACTTAGAAGCTATGGCACCAAAAGGACACCCATCAATACAAGCCCCGCAGCTAAGACATTGATCCTGTTCTATATGAATCTTTCTATCACTATTTACTTTAACAGCATCAACAACACAAACTGTACTACATGGACGTCTTACATCAGAAATAGCATTGTAAGGACAAGCCTTTTTACACTTCCCACATTCAATACATTTATCTTGATTGATAAAAGCTTGCCGGTTAATTAAACTGATTGCATCTACTGGACAACTTTCTAAACAATAGTGAGCTACACAACCTCGACAAGCTTCAGTTACTGTAAACCGATTAATAGGGCATTCATCACAAGCTTTATCCATAGCTTGTACAACAGGCTTATCTACCCTATGATCAGCTTTTTCATAATCATCCTTTAAAAAGGTATTATCTTTGTCATTGTTTGGACTAAGTCCCATATCAAGTCTAACTCTCTCTGTGATAATAGCTCGTTCTTTGTAAACACAGCATCGATAGCGTGCTTTATTTCCTGATATAATTTTTTGTGGTAAGCCGTTAATTTCATCTAATAACTTATTCTCAAGAACAAGTTTGGTTAGTTCACTCATAATTTCGTGATTGATTTTTTGAACTTCTGTTTCAAATTTTCTCATGACAGTCTCCCCCTATTTTTAATCAATAAGTAAACCTTTTATATAATAACACTTCGTTAACAACTTCACAAATGTTCGTGTTTTTGTAATTTTCCAACATGTTAATTGAAAGCCTAGAAACATAACAAATTCTAGGCTTAAGCACAAATTAAAGCTTATATTATCATTTACTCTTCCTTTTAAACACAATACTAGATACTAATATACTTAGCTCGAAAAGCAGAACTAAAGGAACTATCATTAAAGCTTGTGAAATTACATCAGGTGGTGTTAAAAAAGCCGCTACAAGAACTATAACAAATAGGACAATTTTTCTATTAATCTTCAAAAAATTAGGATTTATAACATCTAATTGTGATAATATTAATGAAACCATAGGGAGCTGAAATACTAAACCAAAGGGTATAAGTAACCCTAGTACAAAAGAAACATAACTTCTTAAAGTTATAATTGGTTTGACTGTCCCTTCCCTAGCAAAACCTATAAAAAACGAATAGATAATTGGTAGCATAATAAAATAACCAAAACTTACTCCCACTATAAATAAAATCAATGCAAATGGCAGTGATATAAACAAATATCGTTTTTCTTTTTTGTTAAGTGCAGGTAAAATGAAAGCAATAATATTATATAAAATCACTGGTGAACCTATAACAATACCTGCTACAATTGCAATTTTCAACTGTGTTAAAAAAGCTTCAGCTGGTTCAGTATAATGTAACTTCTCAGCAGGCTCCATTAGAAAATCTAAAATTTGTTCTGAAACAGTAAACCCTAATGCCATAGTTACTAATAAAGTTAAAATTGTCCAAATTATCCTTTGTCTTAATTCACCTATATGCTGAAAAAAGGTCATATTGCCAGCTTCTTTCGTCATTATCTTCACCCACTTTATTTTCACTCCAACCACTGCTAATTAGCTTTTAGTACTATCAGTCTCTTCTTTTCCATCTGTTGCGTTTCTAACCTCATTATCAACTTCTTCAACACTCTCTTGTATTTCTTTAGTAGCTACCCTAAATTCTTTTAGTCCCTTACCCAATGCTTTCCCAAGTTCAGGAAGTTTCCTAGGGCCAAAAATAACTAAAGCTATAATCAAAACAATTATTAGTTCACCCATGCCAAACTTACCACCGAACATGATCAACCCTCCTAATTAATATTTGAGAAGCGCTATTACAGGTGAATCCTAGTACAAATTACTATATAAAAACTACTTATAAATGTAAAGTGCTAATTTAATCACCCAAATTCTTGATTTGTTACTTATATGACCTTATCATTAGTAGATAAAATACTGTTTTTTATCCTAAGTATCTTAGTTCTCTTTCTAAAGAGACTCCAAACTTTGCTTTAACTGTTTGTTGGATATATTGAATCATTTTTTTTACATCATTACTAGAAGCATTACCTATATTAACTATAAAACCACAATGTTTAGTCGATACTTGCGCTCCTCCAATTTTATGACCCTTTAATCCACTATCTTGAATAAGTTTTCCAGCATAATAACCTTCAGGACGTTTAAATACCGAACCTGCAGAAGCCATCTCAACTGGTTGCTTATCCTCTCTTCGCTGTGTAAAATCATCCATTAGTTTTTTTATCTCTGTATGTTTATCTTTATCTAGAGAAACGACCCCTTCGAGAATTACTGCTCCTTCTTTTTGAAAAGTACTGCTTCTATATCCAAATTCAATACTATCTTTTTGATAAGTTTTAATATTACCTTGAACTATACAAACAACTTCTTCTATAGCATCGCCTAACTGTCCACCATATGCCCCTGCGTTCATGTAAACTCCTCCACCAAGGGTTCCAGGAATACCCACTGCGAACTCTAGACCAGTCAAATTATTTTCTAAAGCTAAAAGACTAAGTTCTTTCAATGAAACTCCACTCTGTGCTGTAATATTAGTACCATTTACTTTTACATCTGTATAGTTTTCACCTAAATAAATTACCATTCCACGTAAACCTTGATCATCTATAAGCACATTAGAACCATTTCCTAGTACGTAATAATTAATATCTTCTTTTTTAGCTACTTCTAGTGCCCATTCAATTTCTTCGATTTTTGAAGGGCTTAAGAAAATATCTGCAGGACCTCCAATTTTAAATGTAGTGTATGAAGCTAAACTATGATTAATTTTAATATTATCCTCTGCTATTCCTTTTTTCAATTGATTAATTATATCACTCACAAAATCACCTCTTAATATAGTACTTTATTTATTATTATAACAAATTATTTTAATTATTTACTATAGAAAAAGCTAATTTCACTGATTTTAATATAGTCTATGCTAAACACTATTTTCTAAACTTTTTAATTTAAATAAAAAAAGAACTGCCCTTCTTTTTTTCGAGGACCAGTTCGCTAACTTTTTCAGGTTCATGGCAGCAAAAACAAGCATCGCCTGCGCTGCCACTTTCCCCTTCCCACAAAGTGTAGTCCATCGCAGATCATGCTTTTCTTTTAAATCACCAAATACTCTTTCAATGGATTCTTACGTTTTTCATAAATTTGTTTGTGTAATCTGTAGCCTTAGGTGTTCTGCTTCATCTAAAGCATCTTGCCAAATATGTCTTGCTATTAAGTTCTTTTTGGTTAGACTTTGGGTACACTTATCTATATCAGGGCAATTTTAACATACTTTTGGATCAGAGGCATACTCCCTGTAACCTTCTCTATTGGTAATGTAATATATGTTCCTGTGGACAAATATAGCAATCATAGTACTCGTCATACACGTACTCATGTTTTCTAAAGTATCCTTTCGGAGTTTGAGGGTGT
This sequence comes from Natranaerobius trueperi, assembly GCF_002216005.1. NCBI lineage: Bacteria > Bacillati > Bacillota > Clostridia > Natranaerobiales > Natranaerobiaceae > Natranaerobius > Natranaerobius trueperi. Next base: position 69,170 of record NZ_NIQC01000010.1, on the reverse strand, counting down.
TTGTAAGGCATTACTGAACTCACTTCATGTTCTAAAAGAAAGTTCGTAATCGCGTGACTGTAATGTACATTTGCAGCTTCTACAATACTAACTAGTACAAAGCCATTTCTATCACATGGCAGCATGCCAGTTGTATGCAAATAATCGATGTTTACTTCTCCTGATATGCTCTGGTTTCGGTGCGAACTTTCTGTTCAATATATTTCTTTTTATTTACACTTGCTTAACACGCGTTGAGTCAATTAATACTTCTGAATCAAAACTTCGATCTCTTGCTTCTTTTAATATGCGGTAAATATTTGCTAAAAAACATTCGTATCTCTAAACCTACGTTCATAGTTATTACAAAAGTTGAAAAGTGAGGTTTCGTGTCATATAACCTAATACCTAAAACCAACGGTACGCTACATTGGTTTCGATTTCTTTTATGGTCTGTCTCATTGATTTTATGCCAAACAAATATTGAATCCAATACCATTTTAATCAATATACTGGATCTATGCTTGGACGACCTTTATCTTTTGAATAATATTCTTGTACTAAATCATAGATGAAATCAAAGTCTATGGTTTCATCTATTTTTCTGACCAAGTGATCTTTGGACACTAAATCGTCAAGCATTACTATTCCTGCTGCTTCACGTTTTCTCTTTCCTGCTTGTTTAGCACCTTTATCACCTGGGAATATTTTTTCCGAAATTACTATTCTACAAAAAAAAGTACCCTGAAATTGATAGACTTTTCGTGTCTACTCTTTAGGGTACATTTTACTATCTATGGGGGCATGATTTTTTATTCAAAGGTTCCTTTCTTAATCACTTCTCCATTCTCCATCATAACATTTCCTCTAGAAATCACATATTTTAAATCATAATTATCATCTAAAAGAATTATATCTGCATCACACCCCTCACTTATTCTACCTTTCTTAGGAAGCTCTAATAAATCAGCGACATTTTTAGTGAAAATTGTGAAGGATTTTTCTAATGATAGATTTTCTTTTACTGTTAGATCTCTAAACTCTTTATATAAAGAAGAAACAGGTGCAACCAGTAACCCTCTTAAATTTCCATTTTCATCAAAGTCTGGCATACTGCCATTACCATCTGAACTAACGGTGATTTGTTCTAATAAAATTCCCTCATCTAGTAATTTAGTAATTGCTTCACTTGGTTTTATCGCATCTGAAAAGCCTACATCTGGACTTATCCCTGAAGTAATATCTAAGTTACCACCTTGCTTTCCAAACTCTAAAGCTTCATCAAAGACTCTTTTACTTCTATTAATATGGGTTGGTGTAAAGTGTTTTAACGGGACATCACTATTTTCAACTACTTCTAAAATAGGATTAAACTGTTTTTTCCCATCACCCATATGGATATGAATTGCCCCTGGTTTATTTCCTAACATAGCGCCCACTCGAGTTTCAGTTGCTAATTTAATCAGCTCTTGTACTGTAGGTGAAGACGATCTATGATCAGATATTGCAATTTCTCCAACACCCAAAATTTCCTCATATTGAGCTATATCTGTAGTAACTTTTCCGGTTAATGTTGGTGTTGGTATTTGATATGATCCAACAAACATCCAAGCTGATAAACCCTCAGTCCTCAATCCTTTTACTTTCATAAGTAATGACTCTAGCTGTCTTGTATAACCATCAGTGCCTAAAAGTCCAATGGCAGTTGTAATACCACCTTCAACAAATTGTGATAGGTTGACCTCTGGAGTTCTTGTTTCTGGTCCACCTTCACCTCCACCGCCTATTAGATGAACGTGTTGGTCAATTAAACCTGGACCAGCAGATAAAGAACTACCATCAATAACTTCTACATCCCATTTACCTGGTAAATTGATTTCATCTGAAATTTTTAAGACTTTTTCTTCACCTATTAATATGTCTCGCTTACCAACATATTCAGGAGAGAATAAACTTACGTTTTTAATTAATAACATCCAATACCCCCTCACAAATTTTTTAACACTGACTTTATACTAGTTAAAGTCCCTTTCTTAAGTAAGAAGCTTACCTAAGAAAGGGACTTATAAATGTTTATGAAAAAATTGGTAACATTACCCATGCCATGATTAACATAGCTATTACAGCATTTATAATAGATACTACAAAAAGCATTGGCCAATGGCTCGTATTTACTTCACCAGTCCCTAACATTCTACCCATATACTGAATTAATGACCCCATCAAGAAGATTCCAGGAAAAAGAATTAAAAGGTGTTCAGCATTTAGATAGCCATCTGCAAACATTCCACCTGCAACTCCTACTCCACCTCCCATAGACATGAAAGCACCAAGTAGGACTGCTAATGCTTCTCCTGGTAAACCAAACAGTGCCATAACTGGTCCAAAAGCAGAAGATAATAAATCTAATAAACCTATTGTTTCAAGAATTTGAATTATAAAGAAAGCCATAATAACATTAGGGAGCATGGAATTTATAGATACATTCCAACCTTTTCGTGCTCCATCAACGAATACTTGTGTTATAAGCCTATCTGCTTTATTGGGAGATGCCACTTTCATCACTCCTCTCTACTTGTGGCTTTCCATCGACTTTATTTAAATAAAGTCTCATAATATTAGCGCCAAAAAATTTCATAATTATCATAAGTGCTAAAGGCACAATCATAGGTGCTGGCAGTTCCGCTAGACCATATAAAACAGCACCAGTTGCTAGAGCATTAGTTATTGTAGCTCCAGCTGAAAAGCTCCAAGCTGCCATCAAAGTTTTTTCTCGGTCAGTAATTTGACCTTTGTCTCTTAAATCTTTCATCATTCCACCAACAGCATCAGTACTTTGTAATCCTGCTATCATAGCCAATCCAGTTTGACCAGGAATTCCTACTAAAGGTCTTAGTAAAGGACTTAAGATTTTTCTAGCAGCTTGTAAACCATTAAAATGTTCTGCTATTTCAACAATTGCTAGAGCAAAAACAACAGTTGGTACTAACCAAAGTGAAAAAAGAAAACCATCTCTAACTGCCGAACCACCTTCACCTCTAAAAGTTGTAGTTCCTTCACCATCTGGACCTAAAACTTCCCCAAAGTTACCTAACATAGCTTGAAAGTCTAAAATATCTAACTGTTCAGGTAAAGCATCTGTTTGACCTATAACACCTGAGAAAAACACAATAACTAAAATCAGAGCAATATACCCAACGGCACCTACTTTTTCTTCTGACAAGACAAGTCCCCCTTTCAGTTAATAACATCTAATTTGAGTGATAATTGTAGCTTGTGAGTTAAAAATTTACCCTCCTCCCTTTTATTATTTAAACATTTTGTAAATTTGCACACTTAACATATTCTATTTTTTTTGGTAAAATCCTTCCCGAATTTATAAATTTTCTAAAAAATGTGTTATAATTAATCTTTTTTTGTCAATCTATTGGATCTATTTTGTCAAATTACTGAAAACAAAGTTTTATTCAAGTGCATGATTCTAATTCAGCATCAAATAATAAAACTGATAAGAATTATAAACAAAAAAGGAGGTTTATTGTTGTCACATAAAATCCAAACTTTAGATGGAAACGATGCTGCAGCTTATATATCTTATCCTTTTACTGAAGTAGCTGCCATTTATCCTATTACTCCTTCTTCACCTATGGCTGAGTTAATGGATAAATGGTCAGCTCATGGTAGAAAGAATATGTTCGATCAACCTGTACGAGTTATTGAATTACAATCAGAAGCTGGTGCAGCTGGAACTTTACATGGAACTTTAGCTACAGGTGCACTAACGACTACATATACTGCATCTCAAGGTTTATTATTGATGATCCCTAATATGTATAAATTAGTAGGCGAATTATTGCCTGGAGTTTTCCATGTCAGTGCGAGGGCACTTGCTACCCATGCACTATCAATATTTGGTGATCATCAGGATGTGATGTCTTGTCGCCAGACTGGGTTTGCTATGCTTGCTTCTTCTAATGTACAAGAAGTGATGGACCTTGGTTGTATATCTCATTTATCTTCAATTAGGTCAAGAATGCCTTTTCTACATTTTTTTGATGGCTTTAGAACATCTCATGAATATCAAAAAATATCTGTAATTGAATTTGATGATATTAAAGACTTGGTAGACTACAATGCAATTCGCGAGTTTAGAAATCGTGCTCTAAAGCCTGAAAGTCCTGTTGTAAGAGGAACAGCTCAAAACCCAGACATTTATTTTCAAGGTAGAGAAGTGGCCAATCCTTACTATGAAGCAGTGCCTGATATCGTTAAAGACTATATGACCGAAATTGAAAAAATTACTGGTAGGCGCTACAATTTATTTGATTATTATGGTCCTTCTGATGCCAAAGAAGTAATTGTAGCAATGGGATCTGTATGTGACACTATTGACGAAACTGTAGACTATCTTAATAAAAAAGGAAGAAAAGTTGGTTCAATTAGAGTTCGACTTTATCGACCATTCTCACAAAAACATTTCCTTAATGCACTACCTAGTACAGTTGAAAAAATAGCAGTGCTTGATCGAACTAAAGAACCAGGATCCTTAGGAGAGCCTTTATATCAAGATATAGTTAATGCTTTTCATAGAGCTGATCAGAAACCGGATATAGTTGGCGGACGCTATGGTTTAGGATCAAAAGATACTAGACCTTCACAGATCTTATCTGTGTTCAATAACCTGACTAAGGAAAAGCCAAAAAATCACTTTACTATTGGAATAGTCGATGATGTCTCAAACACTTCACTTCCAGAAGAGGACCCAATTGAAACAACTGCTGAAGGTACAATTAGTTGTAAATTTTGGGGACTTGGATCTGACGGTACTGTTGGAGCAAACAAAAGTGCTATTAAAATTATAGGTGATCACACCGATCTATACGCACAAGCCTATTTTTCATATGATAGTAAAAAATCTGGAGGTACTACTGTTTCACACTTACGTTTTGGAGAGAAGCCTATAAAATCACCATATCTAGTATATGAAGCAGACTATATCGCTTGTCATAATCCTGCTTTTGTAAATAACTATGATTTAACAAAAAGCCTTAAAGATGGTGGGGTTTTTGTACTTAACTGCCCATGGAAAGAAGATGAACTTGATGAAAAACTACCTGTTTCTTTAAAAAATCACATTGCTAACAACAATATAGATTTCTATATTATTGACGCAATGTCAATAGCTGGAGAAATTGGGCTGGGCAATAGAATAAATATGATTATGCAGACTGTCTTTTTCAAATTATCACAGGTCATTCCCCTTGATGATGCAATTAAATTTTTAAAAGATTCAGTAGAGCAAAATTATGGTGATAAAGGCCAAGAGGTTGTAGATAAGAATAACAAAGCTATAGACAAAGGTATAGAGCAGCTTATACAAGTAAATGTACCAGATTCATGGAAACAAGCTACAGAAAATGAAGAACCTATAGATGAAGAACCCGAATTTGTAACAAATATCCAAAGACCTATGGCTAGACACGAAGGTGATGAACTTCCTACAAGTGCATTTACAGGTATGGAGGATGGAACTTTTCCAGTAGGTACGACCTCATATGAAAAAAGAGGTATTGCAGTGACTATACCACAATGGCAGATTGATAAATGTATTCAATGTAATCAGTGTTCACTAGTCTGTCCTCACTCTGTAATTCGACCTTGTTTATTGACAGATGAAGAAAAAGAAAAGGCACCAAAAACTTTTAAGACTAAGGAGGCTATAGGTAAACCTCTTAAAGGCCTACATTATCGTATTCAAATAAGTCCTTTAGACTGTACTGGTTGCGGTAACTGTGCTGATATTTGTCCTGCTAAAGGGAAAGCTCTAATTATGGAGCCAGCTGAACAAGAAATTGAACAACAAGAAGAAAATTGGGGGTATTGTAAAACAATCACTGAAAAAACCGATAAAATGTCAGTTAATACTTTAAAAGGTAGTCAATTTGCACAACCTTTATTTGAATTTCATGGAGCTTGTCCTGGTTGTGGTGAAACACCATATTATCGATTATTAACCCAACTTTTTGGTGACAGAATGACAATTGCAAATGCTACTGGTTGTTCTTCAATCTACTGTGCAAGTGCACCATCTATTCCGTTCACTACTAATAGTGAAGGTAGAGGTCCTGCATGGGCGAACTCCCTATTTGAAGATAATGCTGAATATGGGTACGGAATGTGGTTAGGTGCAGAACATGTCAGAAATAAGTTAGCCGATTTAATGGAAAAAGCTCTTGAATCTACTAGTATTGATGATAAGTTGAAAGAAGCCTTTAAACATTGGTTAGAAGCAAAAGATGATGGCGAAAAATCTAAAGAAGCATCAAAAGAAATCATATCTTATCTAGACAATTATGATTATCTAGATAATGAGATTTTAACTGAAATTATGGAAAAGAGAGATTATCTAGTAAAGCGCTCCCAATGGCTGATAGGCGGTGATGGCTGGGCATATGACATCGGATTTGGAGGCCTTGATCATGTTCTTGCATCAGGTGAAGATGTTAATGCTTTAGTTATGGACACAGAAGTTTATTCTAATACAGGTGGTCAATCATCTAAAGCTTCTCCTACTGCGTCAGTTGCTAAATTTGCAGCATCAGGCAAAAAAGTACGTAAAAAGGACTTAGGGTTAATGGCTATGAGTTATGGTTATATTTATGTAGCCCAAATAGCACTAGGAGCTAACATGAACCAGACTATAAAAGCTATAACAGAAGCTGAGCAGTATCCAGGACCTTCGTTAATTATAGCCTATTCACCTTGTATTAGTCACGGGATTAGAACTGGAATGGGTACTAGTATAATGCAAGAAAAAAGAGCAGTTAAGTCTGGTTATTGGCACCTTTACAGATATAACCCTCTTTTAAAAGAAGAAGGAAAAAATCCATTTCAACTTGATTCAAAAGAACCTAGTGAATCTTTTGAAGACTTCTTAATGAGTGAGGTACGATATTCCTCCTTGAAGAAAGCTTTTCCTGACGTAGCAGATGAACTATTTAAACAGGCAGAAGAAGATTCAAAAGATAAATTTGAAACATATAGAAAATTATCAGAACACCCTGACAAAGAATAAAATCTAGTAAGTAAAAATGCTCCCTTCAGGTAACAGAGTTATTTCTCTAGATACCTCAAGGGAGCATAAATGTTTTTAATAAAAGTTACTTTTGGTTACCATCAACCCACTCTTTAGCATTTTCTACTTCAATATCTTCAGGTAACGTGACTTGAGATATTTCTTTTAAACCTCTAATGTTAGCCCAAGCAGCTGTGTCATGTTTTTCTACTGGTCTATATCTTTTATATAATTTTCCTTCACGCATGAGTAAAACAACCCTCCTCTCCTTCTTTCTAATCTTTAGTATTTAGCAATTGCAAAAAACTATGATTATAAAAAAGAGGGATTTGTTTAAAGTCTTACCATAATTCAACTTTTTACGACGAGATATAGTCAATGGCATTAAGTGCTGCTATTTGTCCTTCCCCTACAGCTTTACCTAACTGATATGGCCAACCTGTTATATCACCCGCAGCATAAAGTCCTTTTATGTTTGTGCTCATATCTCTGTTTACCTTTATTGCTGATCCTTCAGTTTCTAAACCTTGAACTAAATGGCTAGCAGGAACTGTGTCTCTAACTATAAAAATACCATCACATTCTAACCTATTGTTAATAAGTTGAAGGTGAGTTACTTTATTATTTCCAAGAATAGCCTTAGGCTTTTCTTTAATAACTTCAACATTGTCCGCTAAACTTACCTCTCCTTCATGTTCTTTTAGATAATACACCTTTTTACAAATATCTGAAAGCAGCTCAGCTTCTTGTATTCCTTCTTTTTCTTCAGCGATTATAGCAACTGTCTTGTTTGAAAACAATGGCGCATCACAGGTACCACAATAACTAACTCCTTTTCCTACTAGATCCTCTTCTCCAGGTAAAACATGTCCTTGAGCTACTCCAGTCGCTAAGATTACAGTTTTAGAAGTATACGTTTGATCTTTTATGACAATTTCAAAACCATTTTCTTTTTGAAATATATTATCAACTTTATTTCTTAAAATTTTAATACCAGCATCTGTCACTTGTCTTTCAGCTCTTTTTTGAAATTCTTTACCATCAATATCTACGACACCTAAATAATTATGTAAATGTGGCGCCTTTTGAAGTTTTGGACTACACACTTCGTTTCCAAAGATTATACTTTCTTTTTTACGAGCTTTTGCATTTAGTGCAGCAGAAAGACCAGCAGGACCACAACCGATAATAGCTATATCTAAAATAGAGTTTTCTTTACTCATTTTAGTCCTCCTATCACAAATTATTACCGCATTTTTAGTATTGTTCAAAATTTAAGTTTCTATGATTATCATAGATAAAGTTTGATATGGTAACCTTATAATTGACAAAATTTAAAACCAATGTTAATCTAAATACACCCCGGTTACTATTGGGGGGTATTGGTATATTTAAAGGAGGTGTTTGAGATGTCTTGTTGTGGAAACGATAAAATTGTTTTTAATGTTAAGGGAATGAGCTGTTCTCATTGCAAAATGGCTATTGAAAATACTCTGAAAAGCAAAGAAGGAATTAAAAACATTGAAGTTGATCTCGATACTGGTAAAGTAGCAATTTCTTTTGATAAATCTAAAATTACAAAAGAACATTTAAAAGCAGTTATAACAGATACAGGTTATGAAGTAGCCTAAATAAAAAAGCCCGATATATCGGGCTTTTATCATACAATAGATTTAGAGTCATATTCTTTTTGTAAATCTTTTTTTCGGATTATTATAAATGGTGTCATTTCAACTCCTTGACCTGCTGGGTTATCTATTATAATTCTTTTAATTAACTCATTTGAATAAGCATTTTCTTTATTTTTACCTAAAATTTCTATGTTAATATCATTTGCATCAACTATCACACAATCAATACCTAATTGTTCTTTAACCTTTTCACACGCTAATTTTGGATTTGTTGGAGCCAAAATACCTTTATCGCTATAATAATCAAAACCTACTACACAAAATCCATCAATATTTCGAACACCTTTACCAGCTACTTTGTAAAAAAGGCCACTAATACCCAACAATTTACCAACAGCGCCCAAAAATGCTGCAGTTATAATTCTAGCTCGACCAACTAAATTAATTGCTGTTTGCATCTTATAAACATTATCCATTGCTGGCCCGGCTGGGTTTTTAGTAGCAAATTTAGATAAGAATTTAGCAAGGGGTGTTATTTGTAGATCATCTTTAAAAATAACATCACCTTGACATAAAGCTAATACCTTTTCTGAACCTATCAGTATATCTCCTTCTAAGTAGGTTGGATAAACATATTTTTTTACCAAATCAATATAATTTTCATTAACTTTTACAAAATGAGTTTTTATTGGAATCCGACAATAAGTTTTTCCATCAATATCTTTCACAAGGTCCTTCTCATTATCTACTACTTCAATTTTATTCTGTTTTTGCATTTTTCTAGCTCCTCTCTTTTTTATCTATCTGTTTTGTTGAGTTGTTTAAACTAGCTCTTAAATTCCAAAAAAGCAATAATGCTGTTGTAAAAGTAGTAGGCACCCATATAATTGGTGTTTCTTTAAAAATCGCAAATAATATCCAAATCTTTAATAGTCTGTAAATTATTATTACAAAAATTGCTTTTTTTGTTTTCTTATAATTAAAAATAAACCCTAATTTCAATAAAGTACACCCTTTTTCGACTAGGCTTATCTGACAAACAAAATCATTATATTATATTTAAATTATACATTTTTATTATTTAAAGTCAATATCGAATAAAAAACTTAGAGAGTTAACCCTAAGTTTAAATAGCCCTATTATAAATTTTGTCTATTGGAAAGTGACATAAAACAGATTGTTCATTTTCTTCCCCTTTATTATAAACAATATTTTGAGGAGAAGTATTTCTCAAACTTTTTTTGCAAAATGACACCGTGTATTAAATCTACAACCTTCTGGTGGATCAATAGGACTAGGTAAATCTCCTTCAAGCATAAATTCTTCTTTGTTATCTCTCATGGTTGGGTCAGACACTGGTAAAGCTGAAACTAATCCTTTAGTATATGGATGCTTGGATTATTAAATATATCTTCAGATTTACCTATTTCTACTATTTGCCCTAAGTACATTACCGCTATCCGATCACTAATATAATTAACAGCAGATAATCCATGACCGATAAAAATATACATTAAATCATATTCTTTTTGAAGCCTTTTTAATAAATTTGAGATTTGTGATTGAATAGAAACATCTAAAGTAGAAACTGGTTCATCACAAACTATAAGTTTAGGTTTTAAAGCAAGGGCTCTAGCTATCCCTATCCTTTGTCTTTGCCCCCCACTAAATGAGGATAACTATCATCAGCAAATTCTTTTCCTAAACCTACAGAAGATAATAATTCAAACACTTGTTTTCGTAGCTCTTGACCTTTTGCTATATTATGAGTTTTCAAGGGTTCAGCAACAATATCAAAAACTTTCATACGTGGATTCAAGGATGAAAAAGGATCTTGAAAGATCATTTGAATATCTTTTCTTTTTTCTCTAAGATTTTTCTACAAAAAGAGAAGTAAAGTCTTCACTTTGAAAGATTATCTTCCCATCTGTTGGTTCTAAAAGCCGCATTAACAAATTACCAGTTATGGATTTCCTACACCGTGATTCACCACAACAATTCCTAATGTCTCACCTTGAAATAATCTAAAACTAATATTATCAACCGCATTAAGTTGTTGGGTCCTAAAAGTTCCACTTGAGATATTAAAGTGCTTAGTTAAATTATTTATCTCCATTAATGGACCTTTTTAATTGTCATTATATCGCCACATTCTTATAATTATTACTCTTAAAGCAGCGAACTCTGTGGTTACCCGCACTCTCTAATTAGGAGCACTCTCTTTACATATATCCTTTGCTTCTACACATCTAGGATGAAACCGACAACCACTCGGCATTTTACCAGGGTAGGTACTGTACCTCAATGCTTGTTAATTCTTTCCGTGAATCTAAAGTAGGAGTACTCTCAAGTAAGCCTCGGGTATAAGGATGTTTGGGATTTTTAAATAATGAATATACATCTGTATCTTCTACTATTTGACCAGCATACATTACTATAACACGATCAGCTAATTCAGCAACAACTCCTAAATCATGTGTTATAATCGTAATACTAGTGTTAGATTCGTAACATAATTGTTTTAAGAATTTTAAAATTTGTGCTTTGATAATTACGTGCTTAATTGTAAAATCAAATTGAACTAAATAAAAAACTCCATAATCGACCCAACTGTAATATAATTAATTCGCCAGAAAAAAACTAATTACAGGAAGGGTGCACACTATGGATCATTTTAATGATACACCAACTTCCCGCAATAATAAACACCTAAATGATCTCGAGCGAGGAAAAATTAAGTTACTATATAAACAAGGCTACACTCCGTACGCTATTGGAAAAATTTTAAATAGAGCATCAAACACTATTCGAAATGAACTAAAAAGAGGCACAGTAACTCAAATCAATGCATTAGACTATGTCAAATTTAGATACAGCTAAAAGAATATATGAAAAGAACCGAACGACCTAAAGTAGTAAATGATCGTCAAGTATTTGGTCACTGGGAAATTGACACCGTGATTGGTAAGAAAACAAAAACCGAACCTGTGTTACTAACTATTACTGAGAGGAAAACTCGCAAAGAAATTATACGTAAGATTCCTGCTAAAACGACTGAAGCTGTACAAGAAACTTTAGCAAACCTGACTTATGAAATGGGTGATAGTTTTTTAAAAGTCTTCAAGAGCTTTACTACTGATAATGGTCTAGAGTTTGCAGATCTAGCATCTTTAGAGAAAACTAGTAACACCAAAGTTTACTTTGCACATCCTTACTCTTCTGGAGAAAGAGGAACTAACGAACGACATACCGGCTTGATTAGACGTTTCATCCCAAAAGGGAAGAGTCTCTCTGATTTTTCATCACAAGCAATTGCTAGAGTTTAAACCTGGTGCAATACCTTACCCAGACGGATCCTTGGCTACTTATCTCCGGACGAGGCGTTCTTAGAACAGTGTAGTGTTCTACTGGAGTAACAATTTTTATATTACAGTTGAAAACTAGCTCAATTTAATATTGCAATTTAGCAGTTAAATTAAGTATTATTTTTAAATTATACTTTTAATATCTATCAATATGTTTTTTATAAATTTGTAGTTTTTCTGTGATATTGTTTGAGTAAATCCTTTATTTTCGGGTAGAATTAACGTTTTATAATATATAATTCAATATTTTCTAATCTAAAAAAACTTTGGACAATGATAGTGAAAAGTTGTATTATATATTTATATTACAATAGACTATAAGGAGGTATCAAATGAATAATCAATCTATAAAGCAACAAATCATCTCTGATATTGATAAAAGAAGAGAACAGTTAGAAAACATCTCTGACTATATCTATAATAATCCAGAGATGGGACATAAAGAGGAAAAGGCTGTATCTTTACTAACCAACAAACTAGAACAAGAAAGTTTTAAAGTTGAAAAAGAATTAGCTGGACTTAAAACAGCTTTTAGAGCTTCTTATGGATCTAATAAAGATGATATGCCCGTAATAGGGATTCTAGCTGAATACGATGCATTGCCAGAAGGCCATGCGTGTGGACATAATTTAATAGCTGGAATGAGCTTTGGTGCGGCTGTTGCAATCAGTAAGTTCAAAGATAAAATACCTGGTAGAATAGAAATCTATGGTGCACCTGCAGAAGAGACAGATGGAGCTAAAGTCACTTTAGTAGAAAGTGGTGTCTTTGACCATTTAGATACAGCAATCATGGCTCATCCTGGTCCAAAAAATGTTACTGAAGTTTCTTCTCTAGCAATTGACGCTATCGAATTTACATTCTATGGTAGATCAGCTCACGCTTCATCTGCACCCCAGCAGGGAATAAATGCTTTAGATGCTGTAATAGGCTTATTTAATAATATAAATGCTTTAAGACAACAGGTAACAGATGATGTCAGAATCCATGGAATTATAACTGAGGGTGGAACAGCACCAAATATTATCCCTAAAAAAACTGTAGCTAGATTCTATGTTAGAGCAAGAAAAAGAGATCATTTAAATAAAGTTGTTAAACAAGTATTAAATTGTGCAAAAGGAGCTGCAACTGCAACTGGTTGTACACTAGAACATAATAACTTTGAATTTTCTTTTGACAATTTAAAACCAAATAATGTATTGTCAAGCACTTTCAAATCAAATTTAGAATTACTAGGAGAAAAAGTATACCAACCACCTTCTAGTTCTGGATCTACAGATATGGGGAATGTTAGTCATGTAACCCCTGCTATACATCCAAATATTAGTATTGGATCCAATATTGCACCTCACACTGAAGAATTCTTACAAGCTTCTGGTTCAGAAAAAGGTAAAGATTGTATGATTTTAGGAGCTAAAGCAATTGCACTAACTGCTTATGATCTTTTAACTGATACAGGAATGATTGAAAAAGTTAAGTCCGAGTTCAATTCGAAATAAAAAATTAGATAATATGTTATTTGCTCTGATGCATTACAAACAATAAAGTCTAAGGTGGAAAAATATGACACACATATATAACATTGCTCACCGAGGGGCTATTTCATTAGCCCCTGAAAATACTCTTGCAGCTTTTTCGAGGGCATTAGATGTTGGAGCTGATGGTTTTGAATTAGATGTACAATTAACAAAAGACGGAGTACCTGTAGTTATTCATGATGAAACTGTTAATAGAACTACTAATGCTACAGGATACATTAAAGATTTTAGTTTTCATGACTTAGCTAACCTAGATGCTGGTAGTTGGTTTTCTAATGAGTTTAAATATGAGACTATACCGTCTTTAAAGAATGTGTTAGAGACTTTTTGTAACGAATCTATTATTATTAATATTGAATTAAAAAATGACGTCTTTAGTTATTTAGGAATTGAAAAAAAAGTAGTTGATTTAGTTGAAAAATTCGACATACTAGATAAAGTTATTATTTCATCTTTTAACTACTGTAGTCTTTTCTATACAAAAAAAATAAATCCCCATGTAAAACTTGGATTACTATATGATCAAAACACTAAAAATAATTTATTTAATAAAAATTTTAACTTTGATACGCTACACATTAATAAAAACTCTATTAAATCTGAAGACGAAAACTTTAATGCTACAAAAAATAAAATTATAGCTTGGACTGTTAATTCAAAAACTAACATGAAAGAATTAACGAACTACGATATCTATGGAATTATAACTGATTACCCAGAAATTTTATCACAACTCCAAATGTATAAATAAAACCCGGTGAATATCACCGGGTTAATTGATAATTAGTTTAGCACTATCAGATTTCTCCATCACTTTTCCTACTTCACTAAAAGCCAAACAACCTGCTTTTTGTAATCTTTCTTTAATTTGGCTTACCTCATTTTCTGCCACACTAATTAATAGTCCGCCTGATGTAATTGCATCAGCTAAAATTAGTCTTTCAGCTTCTGTAATTTTTTCATCAAAGTTACAGACAGGATCAAAAAATGATAAGTTTTTCTTTGATCCACCTGGAATGAGTCCTTTTTCAGCATATTCCTTTACACCTGGTAGTAGTGGAATACTTTCATTCCAAAGTACTATATCCACTTCACTACCTTTTGCTAATTCATAAGCATGACCTAGTAGACCAAATCCTGTTATATCTGTACATGCTGAAACAGAGTATTCAAGTAATACTTCCATAGCATCTGAATTTAACTTTGCCATCGCTTCTATAGCTGATTCTTCATGTTCTTTTTCAACTTCACTTTTCTTTATTGCCGTAGTTATAATTCCAGTACCTAAAGGTTTAGTCATAATTAATCTATCCCCTGGTTTTGCCCCACTATTTGTCCAAACGTTTTGTGGGTTAACTGTACCAGTCACTGATAGTCCATATTTAGGTTCTTGATCTTCTATAGAATGACCCCCAATTAAAGTCGCTTCAGCTTCTATTACTTTATCATGACCTCCTCGCAAAATTTCGTCGAGAACATTGCTATCTAGTTTACCAATAGGAAATCCTACCAAATTCATACATGTCAAAGGTTTTGCTCCCATTGCATAAATATCACTCAATGCATTTGCTGCTGCTATTTGCCCGAAGGTATATGGATCGTCAACAACAGGTGTAAAAAAATCTATAGTTTGTACCAGTGCGGTTTCTTCACTTAACTTATATACGCCGGCATCATCTGAACTTTCCATGCCTACTAACATGCTTGGATCTGGTCTTTCTACAGCTAATCTTGATAAAGCATTATTTAAGTCCGACGGACTTATTTTTGCTGCTCATCCAGCTTTTGAACTTAATGAAGTTAATTTACATATTTCTTCTTTGGTCAATTATATCCCTCCAGTTTTAATCTTTTTTATTTAAGAGTACCCTAATATCACCATCTCTTTTTGTTAATCTTATACGATCAAAATATTCTAAAAGAGGTAGTGCGTATTTTCTAGAAGTATCAAGAATATCTCTCCATTCACCTATTGAAATGGTAGAATTATTTTCAAAGTGCGTTTTCAATAATTCTATCGCCTTTTCTAGAATATGACTTGATATATAATACCCTTCTGTAATTTTTATTACATCACCTTTTCTGATCAAATAATCTATGATCTCTTTTAACTCGTTATCTTCTATTTTTAATTGAGTACTGATTTCATTTAGTTGAGGTGGTTTAAATTCATTTTCATCATATAACTTTAGTATACTATCAATATAATACTGCTGCTTATTATTTGGCGAAGGAATGAAATCTTCCATAAAAATATAATCATTTTGGTTATCTATATTTTCTTCATTATATATTTCCTCTAATACTAGTATACTTGCTTTTTCGTCTAAGCCGAACTCTTTCAACCAACTAATAACCTCAGCTTTTGGTTTTCCATCTCGTAGTGGATAAATTTTATGGTAATCTATAATCATATTAGTAATCTGATCTTTTAGTACTTTTCGCTTTTCGCTACTTATTACATAGTTTTCTACTAATTTGACTTCCTTTTCTTCAATTAATTCATCCAATATTTTTGTTAGATTTTCACCAATTATTCCAGTTTCTTTTTTTAGCTCATTTATTGTTATAACTCCATTTTTTTGTATAATTTGATTTACTATCTGTTTTGGATCACCAATTTCTAACGTTTTTAACCTTTCAATCGTTTGTTTTGAGTTTAGAGGCTTTTTAGTTGCATTATGTTCTAATACAAACCCTCCTCCAATAGTTGTTACAGGAGAATAGGATCTAATTATGAACTTATCTTTTCTAAAGATTGCAAGGGGTTTTTCTAGTCTGAGCTGAGCATAAGAACTTTCACCTGGCTCTAACTTTTTTTGTCCATAGAAATAAACTCTAGCTATTGTTTCACCTGCTCCTACATGTAGATGAATAGGAGTACCGTTTTTAAGCTCCCATGTAGTATCTTCTAACATTGAAATTTTAACATCACATTTAGATACTTCTTGAAAGTAATTTGGTTGAGATAATACGTAACCTCGCTCTAAGTTTTCTGATGTTACATTTGGAACATTTATAGCAACACGTTGTCCTGCAACTGCCTTTTCAACTGATTTTCCATGTACTTGTAATGACCTTGCCCTAGTTTTTGTATTACTTGGTACAACCTCTAATTCGTCATCTTTATTAATGGTTCCAGAAACAAGTGTACCTGTTACAACTGTCCCAAAGCCAGATATTTTAAACGACCTATCAATAGGCATACGTATAGGACCATCCTCATCTTTAGGTGATATGTCCTGTGATTTATCATCAATAGCCTCTTTTAAGTCGTCAATACCTTCTTCAGAAACTACTGAAGTTCTAATTACTGGTTCATTATCTAGAAATGTACCAGCCAAACTTTCTCGAACTTCTTCTTCCATTAAATCAATCCATTCTTCCTCTGCTTGATCTACTTTTGTAAGAACAACTATACCTGACTTTATTTCTAGTAATTCCATTATTGCTAAGTGCTCTTTAGTTTGAGGCATAATTCCTTCATTAACATCAATCACAAGTAAAACCAGATCAATACCAGCAATACCAGCTAACATATTATGTATAAACTTTTCATGGCCCGGTACATCAACAACACCTGCTACTCCCCCACTAGGCATGGTAAAAGGAGCGAAACCTAAATCAACAGAAATGCCTCTATCCTTTTCTTCTTGTAGTCTATCAGTATCTTTCCCAGTTAACTTTTCAATTAATTTTGTTTTTCCATGATCTACGTGTCCTGCTGTACCAACAACAAGGTGCATAACTCAATCACCTACCACTATTTTTTTCATTTTTTGAAGTTAATTCTATCTTAAGCTAGTCAAACCCTACTGTCAAGAAAAAACCCCCCACGATTTAATGTTCGTAGGGGTGTTCCGGTTACCAACCGGAACTTTTAGCCTCATCCACCACCTAGTTCTCTTCTAGGTATTTTTTTAACCATGTCATTATAATATTCTTGATAAGAAATTCTTACTTCATTAATTCCTTGACTTCCACAAAAAACACATTCTGATTCTACACTGCTACCTTTCCACCAAGGAGGATAAAATTCATTAGAACAATTTTCGCAAATATACTTAAAGCTCATGGGCTCCCCCCTTAATATCAATTTACAGTAATTAATTCTTTAATTTCACTAAAAATACCTTGACCTATGCCGTTTACTTCCATAATTTGATCAGTAGTAGAAAAAATTCCATTATTTTCTCGATAGTCTATAATATTTTGGGCTCTCACAGTTCCGATACCAGGTAATGACTCGAGTAGATTATTATTAGCTGTATTTACATTAATAAGTGAATTTTCTTCTTGATAAAAAGTCATATTTATATCATCATTTACTTGATCCATATCTTCTCCTTCACTTGGTATATGTATATGCATGCCATCTTGTAAAAGTGCCGCTAAGTTTAAAAATTCTGTTAATGCATCTTCGTTCTTACCGCCTGCCATTTCAATGCCTTGATAAACTCTACTACCCTCAGGTAATGTAAAAACACCTGGAGTAGATACAGCACCTGAAATATATACTACAACTTTTTGAGTATTTTTTTCATCTTCGGTTTCATTTTTGTCATTAGATATTGTCTCTTCTAAAATTTGATTTTTACTTTCACCTTCTAAATCCGAAATAACTAATTCATTAGCTGAATCATTTAACCAGAAATTATAGATAAACCAACTCAAAACAAAAACTATTATTATAGCGAATATCGTATACTGCTTTCGATTAAGTTTTGTCACTAAATTTTTCCTCCTGTTTCAATAGTAACTATTAATTCTCTTTTACACATAAAAATCCCTCTTTTTCATACAGATAAAGAAGAATTTTATATTATTCTTTAAATATTTAGATTATCTTCCTGTGTGTTAAATAGTTATTAAAAATAATAAGGAGCCTATAAAAAGCCCCTTATTATTTCTATTTACAAACAATATTTACTAATTTTTTAGGTACTACAATGAACTTTTTAATTTCACCATCTGAAATATACTCTTGGACTCTCTCTCGATCTAATACGATTTGTCTAACAGTCTCTTCATCTCCATCTGAAGGAACAGTAACATGATCTCTTACTTTTCCGTTAACTTGTACTGCTAATTCAACCTCATCTGAAACTAGAGCTTTCGGATCGTATGATGGCCAACTTAAACTATGAACACTTTCTTTATGTCCGAGTTCTTCCCATAACTCTTCACAAATATGAGGTGTAAAAGGAGCTAATAAATTAACCAAAGTTTCAAGACCTTTTCTTAGTAATGTAGCATTGTACTGACCATTTTGATATTTACTTGTCGTATTTACAAACTCCATAATTGCACTTATAGCTGTATTAAAATTAAATCTTTGAGATACATCTTCTGTTACTTTTTTAATAGTTTGATTTATTGCAATGTTATATTCTTTATCTTCTTTCGTAAATTGATTTTCGTTATTCTTTTTAGAAGAAAGATCTTGATGTTCATCAATTAATCGATACACTCTTTGTAAAAATCGATAACAACCTTCTACACCTTCATCATTCCAGTCTAAATCTTTTTCAGGAGGAGCAGCAAATAATATAAATAATCGTCCGGTATCTGCTCCATAGGTTTTAAGTATTTCATCAGGTGATACTACATTACCTTTAGACTTACTCATTTTTGCACCATCTTTATTAACCATCCCTTGTGCTAATAATCTAGAAAAAGGTTCATTTACACTAGTATATCCTAAATCATACATTACCTTAGTAAAAAATCGAGCATATAATAAGTGTAGTACAGCATGCTCTATTCCACCGATGTATTGATCTACAGGCATCCAATAGTCTACATCATCTTTATAAAAAGGTAAGTTTTCTGAATCCGGACTTGTATAACGCAAGAAATACCAAGAAGAACATACAAAAGTATCCATCGTATCCGTTTCTCTTCTAGCTGTACCTTGACAATTAGGGCAGGTAGTTTCAACAAAGTCATTACGATTCTCTAAAACATTTTTACTGCCCTCTGTTAGATCTACATCTTCTGGTAAATTTACAGGAAGATTCTTTTCAGGTACTGGTACTGAACCACATTTATTACAATATATCATTGGTATAGGTGCGCCCCAATATCTTTGTCTCGAAACTAACCAATCTCTTAGTCTATAAGTTGTCACTTTTTTGGCTTTACCTAATTTTTCTAAATAATTAGTAATTTCTTCAATTGCTTCATTAGACGTCATTCCATTAAAACCAGGTGAATTTATAATTATTCCATGATCCGTAAAAGCTTTGTGTAGCTCAGTATTATTATCTTCTTCTTTTGGTTTAACAACTTGTTCAATTGGAAGGTCATATTTTTTTGCAAATTCATAGTCACGCTCGTCATGAGCCGGAACTGCCATCACTGCACCTGTTCCATATTCCATTAAAACATAATTACCTACTAAAATTGGTATCTCTCTACCATTTGCTGGATTAATCGCATATTTACCTGTAAAAACACCTTCTTTTTCTAATTTATCAGACTCTCTTGATTCCTTATTCATGTTCTGTACTTTATTAACAAACTCTTCTACTTCTTTTTGTTTTTCGGTTCCATCAACTAGTGTTTTAGTTATAGGGTGTTCTGGTGAAAGAACCATGTAAGTGGCCCCAAATATAGTGTCAGGTCTTGTAGTAAATACCTTTATAACTTCATCATGATCTTTTACTTGAAAATCTATTTCAGATCCATAACTACGACCGATCCAATTTTTTTGCATTGTTTTGACTCTGTCTGGCCAACCCTCTAATTGATCCAAATCATCTGTTAATCGATCCGCATAATCAGTTATTTTGAAAAACCATTGTGACAGCTTCTTCTCTTCAACTTCATTACCACAACGCCAACACTCACCATTTTCTACCTGTTCATTTGCAAGTACTGTTTCACAATCTGGACACCAGTTTACTGGTGCTTTTTTCTTATATGCTAAATTATTATTGTATAACTGTAAAAACATCCATTGCGTCCATTTATAATATTCAGGTGAGCATGTGGTAACTTCACGGTTCCAATCATAACTAGTTCCTAGTGAATTAAGTTGTTTTTTCATATGATCTATGTTTGAATATGTCCAATCAGCTGGTACTGTTTGATTTTCTATAGCAGCATTTTCTGCAGGCAAGCCAAATGCATCCCATCCCATTGGATGAAGAACATTATACCCTCTCATTCTTTGAAATCTTGCCAACACATCTCCAATAGAATATACTCTCATATGACCCATATGAAGCTTACCAGAGGGATAAGGAAACATCTCAAGTACATAGTACTTTTCTTTATTTGGGTCATTTTCAACAGTATATGAAGTTTCTTCTTCCCATCTCTTTTGCCATTTGGCCTCAATTTCTTGCGGTTTGTATCCACTCATTGAACTTACCTCCTTCAAAGTTAAATAAAACATAAATAACTTCTCATCCCTTAAAGGGACGAGAAGTTATTTCCCGTGGTACCACCCTATTTGGCCTTTGTAAAGCCCACTCGCACAGCCATAACGGGACTACCGGACCGACTACTAATAAGTTCATCGACCAGCTCAGGAGCGAGTTCACCAAAGTAAAATACCGGTTCACAGCATCCACCGGCTCTCTGTAATATTACTATTGATTACTAGCCTCCATCATTGCCTTAACACATGTTTTTTTGAAATTATATAAAATTTATTTCCTTATGTCAAATATCTAACTCGTTAATTGTGATTTCATTTGCTTCAGCCCATAATCTTTCTAAATTGTAGAAACTTCTTGTTTCTTCTAAGAATATATGTACAACAACAGAATCAAAATCAATTAGGGCCCAGTTACCTTCAGTTATTCCTTCTTTATGTAATGCGGAGATATTTTTTTCTTGCTTCATAGTATCAATTAAATTTTCAGCTAAAGACTGAACATGAGTTGTACTATTACCTGTAACTAGTACAAAGTAATCTGAAACAAGAGTAATCTCATTCACCTCTTGTATTAAAATATCTTTGCCTTTGTCATTATCTAAAGTACTTACTATATTTTTCACCAATTCAAATGATTCTTTTACCAAATGGATCCCTCCTATTAATTATCTTCAAAGTTTTCTCCTATAATAACTGTTACCATAGCTTCAAAATCATCTTTTAACTCAACAAGTAAGTCAGCTTGGTTAATTTCTAATGCAACTTCTTTCGCTGCTTTTCTTGGCTCTTTGCGAGCAATTACTTTTGAAGATTGATAATCAAAATTATCTGCATTACCAATTGAAACAACGTCAAAACCTACTTCTTCTAACATATCACTAGCATCTTCTGCCACACCTGACACACCACTACCATTTAAAACTTCAATAGTTATATTATCTTTTGATACCTCTTTAGTTGCTTTTTTAGAAAAATATTGCTCTACAATAATCTCTAATTCATCAAAATCAGGTAAAAAATGTTTCTGATCATTGACTACCTCTTGTTCCCCAGGTAATTTAAAAGCTACCAAATTTTCATTTGCATTAACTACAGTTGTATCAATCCACTCTATCATCTGATCCCATGTAAAATTAGTCTCAATTTGCTTTTCTATATATTTACGCACTCTAGGTGTATTAAAAAATCCTTTTCTCTCATTAGTATTATTATAAAAATTTTCTATACTCGTTAAATGATCAGTAAAGATTTTTTGTATATCACCTTCTTTTAAATCTTTCTCTAGAACTTGTGTTTTAAACTTGTCATGATTTACATCACTTATAAAATTTAATTCATTTTTAATTCCACTATAGACTCCACTTTCTATTTTTATAAAGTTATGTATTGACACTCCAAGATAGTCTTTAACTGTATCTATCAATAAATCTATATGCCCTTTACTATAGCTTTCCATCAAAATTTCAAAGTCATTCCCAGGTGTGTCTAAATACGTTTCACCAGGAATAAAAATGGTATTTAATTCTTCAGAGTCTTCTTTTTGATTTAAAATCGTTATATATTTTAAAATGTTATGTGAATCATCAACTACAGCAACTAAGGTATTAGTATATTGATCATTTACATCCTGTGATAAATTAGTTACCCAATCTGCTTCAGTTTCGAGATTTCTACCGGATATTATATATCTAACTGCAGCTCCCAATACAAAAAAAGTTATTATTAAAATTATCAGTGCAAAAATTCGTTCTTTCTTCAGTTTAGCTTTTTTTCTGGTACGCTTATCTTTTCTATACCTTTTGGTATAACTCATAGGACCCCTCCTCTTACACCTTATTTAAATAGTGATTTCTTGTCTTAACAGTTAAGGGATGAATAACCTTTCCTGTTCTCATTAAGTATTCTAGGGTCCAGTCCAAGGATTTTAACAATGCTTCATAAGGTTCATTAAATACTAGTTTTCTTAGATCATCTACTCTAGGATAAGATCGATTTGGTTCCACTAAATCAGCTAAAAAAATGATTATTTCTAATTGGCTCATGTTTGGTCTACCTGTTGTATGATATCGAACTGAATTCAGAATTTTTTCATCCCTAATTTTATTATCATATTCTAATAGATAAGCTCCAATAGGACCATGTAACAATTCAGGATAAATTTCTTCAGACTCATCATAAATTAAATTTTGCTCTTTTGCAATTGAAAGTAATCTTTTATTAGAGATTTCTTTTCCCCTATCATGGACAAGGGCAGCTAACGCTACTCTATCTTTTTCAATAGAGAAAAACTCAGAAATTTTGAATGCTGTTTCGACTACATTCAAAGAATGCTCAAATCTTTTATAAGACAGTGTTTTTTGCAACTCTTTTTCATAATAATCATAAAGGATTTGATAATTCATTAAAGAGCCACCTCTGTTAGTTTTTTTAAAATAAACCTTCTTTTAAAATATAAGCTTCTACACTCTCCGGTACCATAAATTTGATACTCTCATTATTTTTACATCTCTTTCTAATATCTGTAGAAGAGATTTCAATCAACGGCACGTCCATATAATGAATTTTATTCTTTAATTTAGGTAAAGTACCAAAAACTTCTTTTTCAAGCTTTTCAAAAGAAAAGTTAGGCCTAGTCGCACAAATAAATTGACATAAATCTGGTAGTAAACGATAATCCTTCCAAGTAAGAATATCCAATAAAGTATCTATACCAGTAATGAAAAACAGATCTGTCTTATCACTATACAAATCTCTGAAGTATCTTAAAGTTTCAATAGTATATGAAGGTGTATCTCTATCTACTTCAAAACTACTCACATAAAACTTTGGATGCTTACTAGTAGCTAAGTTAGTAAGCATATAACGATGAAAGCTTGATGTAATATTTTCTGAAGTTTTATGTGGAGGTATCCCAGCTGGGATGAAAATAATTTCATCCAATGAAAACTTATTTAAAGCTTCTTCTGCTATTATTAGATGACCAGTATGAATAGGATCAAAAGTACCGCCAATTAAGCCTACTCTATTATTTTCTCTTCTCCTAGTTCCCATTGCCCTCCCCACTCCTTATCACTTATATTAGTAACCTATTACTCTTGATAGATAAATTCAAAATCACCTATCTTAACAGTATCTCCTTCTTTAATCCCATATTTTCTTAAAGTTTTCTCTAACTCTAGTTGATCTGCCTTTTCTTGAAAGTATTCCTGACCTTCTTTTGTAAATACATCAACTCTTTGTACAATGTCTTCAAGTTCATAATTCTTTACGATAAATAAATCGTTTTGTTTTTCGATACGAATAGTTTTTATACTTTCTTTAGTAGTCCCATCCTTGTCAAGAGTATATAATACTTCATCTGCTTCCTGTTCTGTGATTAAATTTTCTTCTTCTTTTTCATATTCACTTTCTTCTGGTTCAATATCTGGCAGTTCCTCTATTTTGTCAGCTACAAAATATAATAAATTTTCTAACCCTTCACCTGTAACAGCAGATATCGGAAAAATTTTAATATCACTGAAATTAGAGTCTGATTTTAATTGTTCTTTTAATCCTTCTAGATTATTGTGTGCAACTTCTCCTAAATCTACTTTGTTAGCTGCAATTATTTGTGGTTTATTAGCAACTGTTTGATTATATCCAACTAATTCTTCATTAATAGCATAAAAATCTTCAATAGGGTCTCTACCTTCGACACCTGATATATCTAGGACATGAACTAAAATTTTAGTTCTTTCAATATGTTTTAAGAATCTATCCCCAAGGCCTTTTCCTTTATGGGCACCTTCAATAAGCCCTGGAATATCTGCCACTATAAATCTCTTTCCCTCATCTAAATCTACTACACCTAAATTAGGATTAATTGTTGTAAAGTGATAATCAGCTACTTTAGGCTCTGCTTTACTAACTCGACTTAAAAGAGTCGATTTACCCACATTTGGAAACCCTATCAAGCCAACTTCAGCTATAACTTTTAATTCTAGTATCAACCACTGCTCTTCTCCTAGCTTACCCTCTTCACTAAATTTAGGAGCCTTATTATTGGCTGTTGCAAACCTTGCATTACCTCTTCCGCCTCTTCCACCTTTTGCAACAGTATATTGATCACCATCAAAAACTAAATCACAAATATTTTTTTCAGTTTGTGCATCTTTTACAACTGTTCCTGGTGGTACTCTCACTATACGATCTTTCCCAGATCGACCATGTTTTTTACTTCCCTCACCATGAGCGCCACGTTCTGCCTTTATATGTACATTATATTTAAAATCTACTAGTGATTTTAATCCTGGGTCGACTTCGAAAATAACATTCCCACCATCGCCCCCATCTCCACCACTAGGACCACCGTCCGGTACATACTTTTCTCTTCTAAATGCTACAATTCCGTTGCCTCCGTCTCCACCTTTAACATATATTTTCGCTTTATCTACAAACATAAAATCACCTGCTTTTTATTTTGGTATAAGAAAATGCACAGCTATCTGTTCTTCCCAAGTAAAGTATTCAAACTTAACCCCTATTTTATGAGCTTCTACTTTAACTTCATTTAAGTATTTATCTATATTAACTCCCCAAGGTTCCTCTGAATCATATACTGTCAAAACCATTGTATATTCCTTAGTATTTTCATCTAGTTCCCAGTCAATCATACTAGATGGATGGACAATTTTTTCCAAAGAAATCAACTGACAAACTCTATCTAACAGAGGTACAATTTTGGGCCCGTAAGAATTATTAAAGTCCTCCCAAGAAGCAGAATTTGTTAGTTGATAATGGGATTCTGTATCAGACTGACATGCCAACTGCTTTAAGAAATATTGAACTAAATCATATTGAGAAAGTTTTAAGATAGACCCATAATTATTGTTCAAAATTTTTACTTTTTCTAAATGTTTAAGTAATCGTGTGTCCTTAGATATTTGTGCTATTCCATACAAGACTTGATAGTGATTAACAAAGTCATGTCTTAGTTTTCGAAGGTATTGTACTAATTCAGTAACTGTATCATCTCTAATGCGGGTCTTGTTTTTAAATATTTCCTGAGAAATAAACTTGATAAACCAAAACCAAAATACTACTAACAATAGTGTCATAAGTAAGATATATTCAGAAATAAGTGCAAATAAAGGTATAAAAAAAGTTAATAAAACACCAACTACTAGTATTCTGATAAAGTTCTTATCACCAATTTCCCCTTCTTTTAGTTTCCCCATCATCTTCCTCCTATATCAATTTTCAGTTCTGTTAAGTTGTATGATATTTGAATCAGTCTCCATCCCGAAGTTAAGATGTTTATAGACAGAAAACAAAACCTCCGGGAGAAAGGAGACTAATCCATGGCTAAAATTGTATGTCCTAGATGTTACTCAAACGACCCTTTACGGTTATAGGTTCGACAAATATGGTAATAAAAAGATTTCAGTGTAAAAATTGTAGTCGTCAGTGGGCACCTAAGACACTTTCTGAGGGCGGGGATAAAAGAGGCCCTAATAAGCCTCGCAAATATCCTTCTTGCCCAAAATGTGGTAAATCTACATTCTTACATCCGACTATGATTTTTATTCTAATTTGAGGTGTTGTGATAAAAGTTGTAATCATTCTTTCTATGTCCTTTAAGCAACGCAGAGGCTTTGTTTCTTACCAGTCCGCTAACAAGCTTATCACTGTTTTTATTTTTACTTTCAACTTTGTTAGGACAAGCAATGTTTTGAATCAGTCTACTCCTGATCAAGTTGCGGATATTAATTACTCTAATCGTACTAGGACTTTTTTGCTTTTACATAGTAATGGCGCATGACAGCCAAATCATTTAAAATCTTGCCATTAAGTTAGCTTATTTTTCATAACAACTTAACATACTCCAATTTTCAGACATATTTAGAAAAACTTCCTTCCAGTATATTATTTTAACATAAAATTCTCATTTTCCTTCAAAATAACCCAAATATTTAAAAAGCTACCAATCATTTCGATTGGCAGCTTTTTTTACCATACTTATTCAGCCATTGCTGGTTCGGGGTTAACACTTACTCGTTTTTTCTTTTTACCTACTTGTTCAAACATAACGACACCATCAGCTTTAGCGAATAAAGTATCATCCTTACCAATTCCAACATTGTTACCAGGATGAATCTTAGTTCCACGCTGACGCATGATAATATTACCTGCTCGTACTTGCTCACCTGCGTGAGCCTTTAACCCTAAACGTTTACTTTCACTATCTCTACCGTTTTTTGAACTTCCAACTCCTTTTTTCTGAGCAAATAGTTGAAGATTCATTTTTAGTTCCATGTGTATTCCCCCCCTTCGTCATATATATTTATATAATCCGGATAATTTTTGGCAGTTTCATACATTCCGATAATAACAGTCTCTAGAATAGTAAAAGCTTTTTGTTCTAGGGATTTTGATATATCTGTTGGCAAATTGAAAATTAAGTGACCTTTTTCTGGTTCCTTAATTCTACCTAACTGACATAAACGCTCACTAGCAAAAACTCCTGTTAGACTCAAAGCTGATATAGCAGCACAAACAATATCAGATCCTTCTTCTGCAAAGTCAGCGTGCCCTTTAACTTCGAATCCTCTTATTTTTGACTGTTCTCTAAATATTCTAATCTGTATCATAATATCACTTAATTACGAAATCTGAATTTTATCGATTTTAACTCTTGAGTAAGGTTGGCGATGCCCTTGCTTACGACGGTAGTTCTTTTTAGGCTTGTACTTGAATACAGTGATCTTTTTACCTTTACCATTTTCAAGTAAAGTTCCTGTTACTTTAGCGTTTTCTACAACAGGTGTACCTAATTTAACATCATTTTCATCTTGAACCATAAGTACTCGATCAAAAACAACTTCATCTTCTGCAGATACTTTTTCTACTTCAATCACATCGCCCTCGGAAACTTTATATTGTTTCCCGCCAGTTTCAATTACTGCAAACATATTTAACACCTCCTGCTCTTAAGACTCGCCGAAATTAGGTCATAAAGTTTGTACCCATCCCGAGCGGTTACAGTGCAGCTAAGCCGCTATTTATAACACTCGTATTGTATCACGATATAGAGTCCATGTCAATTTAATTCATCCCAATTCCATAGTGTGACTAACTCTTTGTTCTTATCAAAAAAATATAATCCCGTTCTAGAACAATGAACCTTCTCTATAGAATTTTCATCTTGAAAAAATAATCTTATGAAAACATCCGGACGAAGATTTCCATTACTCCCAGATTGAAAAGTACCTATAAGAGAAGTTTCATTTACCTCTAAATCATATATCATCGGTTTTATATCTTTTTCTACTATTTTACCTGACTTCTTTTTCTTTTTTTGCATTGTAACTTTATCCTTATTTCTAAAATCATCTAATAATCTTCTTAACTCTTCTTTAGAGACCAAATTAGAGCATTCTATCTCATATGAAGTGGCTTCTACTAGTGACATTAATTTAGGTGGCTTAAACAAAGCGGGTTTTTTAAAATCTAAAATATTAAACCCATAAGGTAAATTATAGTTAATACGCTGTCTAAGTTCATCTAAATTTAGGTTACTTTCTAGTTCAGAATCATTTAACTCTAATTCTCCAAAGTCTGTACTAGACGAAACCCCTAATGGCAGCGGGTGGGCAAAAGATATCTTAGGCTGTGGATTAAATCCTTCACTTAAAGAAATAGAGACTCCTGCTCTTTTAATTCCTCTTGCTAATACTTGTAATAGATCAATATAAGATATATAAATCATTTTATCTATTTTTTCAAACCTAAACCACAATTTCATCTTTTACTCCATCCTTTCCTATCTGGGAAAACGTTATAATCAAAACATACATTGCAATTACTACAATCTTTCATTTTATGACTACAATCAGGTGTATTTCCTTCTTCAACTGCTCGTTTATATTCTTGTTCTAAGAAGCTTTTACTAACACCTGAGTGTATATGATCCCATGGAAGATCTTCATAAAAGTCTAAATCTCTATTAGCAAAGTGTTCTGTTTTAACTCCAACTTTTGAAAATGCTTGTAACCATGTCTCGTATTGTAGTTGATCAGACCATCCATCAAACTTAGCGCCATTTTGAAATGCATGATATAAAACTTCACCCATACGTCTATCACCTTTAGCTAAACAAGCTTCTAATAAACTAGGTTCTGGATCATTCCAACTAAAATTAATTGACTTGTGTCTTAATTTGTCTCGCAAAAACTTTTGTCTTTCTTTCACTTGTTCTTCTGATAATTGTCCTTTCCACTGAAAAGGAGTATGGGGTTTTGGCACGAATGTAGAAGTGCCAATATTAAGTTTCAAGCGTTTTTTACCTGTTTCTTTTTTATAAAGGTCGATGATCTTATAAGATAGATCGACAATACCTTGTAAATCTTCATAAGTCTCTGTCGGTAGCCCTATCATAAAATATAACTTAACCTTATCCCATCCAGCATGAAACGCTGTTCGAACTGCTGTTAATAAATTTTCTTCGGTAACTTTTTTATTTATTACATCTCGAAGCCTTTGACTACCAGCTTCAGGTGCAAAAGTAAGTCCACTTTTTTTACCTGACTGCACTTTTTGAGCTAAATTAACTGAAAAAGCATCAACTCTTAAAGAGGGTAAAGACAATGAGACAGGTTGAGGATTAAAACAATCATTAAGCTCATCTAAAAGGTTATTTATCTCTTTATAATCAGCAGTTGATAATGAAGTTAAAGATAGCTCGTCATAACCAGTATTTTTAATTAATTGCTCTGATAATTTTAAAATAGTATCAGGATTTCTCTCTCTTACAGGACGATAAATCATCCCAGCTTGACAAAACCTACAACCTTGGGTACAACCTCTGAATAATTCTACAAAGGAACGGTCGTGTACAATATCTATATTAGGAACAATCATTTCAGTAGGATAATCTACTTTATCTAAATCTTTAACAATACGTTTTGAAACACCTATAGGTACATCTGTATTAGTAGGTATTAATCCATTATAATTTCCTTTTTCATCATATTTTTCCTGATAAAATCTAGGTACATAAACTCCTTTTAATTTAGTTAACTCAAGTAAAATCCTTTCCCTATCTAAATCCCATTCACGTAAAACTTTTAACTTTTCTAAGAATTCAATTATAGCATATTCTCCCTCACCAATAATAAATACATCGATATAATCAGCTAAAGGCTCAGGCATAAAAGCATTTGGACCACCAGCAATTACAATAGGGTCCTCTTCTGATCTCTCACTACTTCTAACTGGAATTTTGCCTAAGTCTAATGCATTTAAAACATTAGTGTAGCTAAGTTCATATTGTAGAGTAAAACCAACTACATCAAACTCATTAAGAGGGGTAAATGTCTCTAATGAATACAAGGGTAAATCATTAGCCCTTAGTTCATTCTCCATATCAATCCATGGTGAATATACTCGTTCACATACAGCCCAATCCTGTTTATTTATAGTATGATATAAAATTTTAAGTCCTAGATTACTCATTCCTACTTCATAAATATCAGGAAAAGCCAAAGCAACAGAGAATCTGTCACCCCATTCTTTAGTAATTGAATTCCATTCATTTCCTACATATCTACCTGGCTTTTCCACTCGTGTAAGTATTTCCCTGAGATCACTATGTGTTAATTGTTTTTGCATGTATTTCTCTCCTTTAAAATTTTCATATCATTATTCTATCTTATCTCATTCGATATGTCTAAATACATATTAATATAAGTTTATAATATATCTGATATTTTTGTTTTAGTTCCTTTTTTAAATAAAGCATCAATCACTTCATTCTCATCAACAGTCCCTTTATGTTTCCAGTTATCATCAATTACTTTGATTGTATGGTATTTCTTTGGTCCAAATAGTTTAATGATATCCTCAATTAAAGTTTTTTCAAAAGCTAATAACAAATCACATCCAACTACGCCTTCATTGTATAAAAGTTTTCTCTTTCTAGTCAAATATCTAAAATATAAATAGGCTATTTCTTGTTCTTCTCGAATCGAAGCAAATATTAAAAAACCACCTACCAAGAAAAAGGTGAGGTTTATATAAGACCAATATCCCCCAAGAAAAGCACCAAATAATAACACTACAAATCCTACTATTTTACCACCTTGACATGCATAATGACTTGCTTCTCTAAAACTGTATTTTTTTGTTAGTAACGCCCTTAAAATTCTACCACCATCCAATGGTAGTCCAGGTAATAAATTAAAACCCGCTAAAATTAAATTCGCTCTTACTATAAATAATTTTGTTTCTTCAATAAGTGGAATTTTTTCGTACATCGATAAAAGAATGAAAGCTAAAATAATATTAAATAAAGGACCAGCTAATGCTATATTCAACTCTTTTTTAGGGTCTTCTTCTATTAAGTCTTCCATTTTTGCTCTCCCACCAAAAGGATATAGGATTATTTCCTTTACTTTAAATCCGTAACCAATAGCCATTAAGGAATGCATTAATTCATGTAATGAAATTAATACAAAAAAAATACCTACCTCTTTCGTTAAACCAGTAATAAGATAAGCAAAAAAGAACACAAAGAGAGACCAATGAAATTTCAGTTTCACTTTTAATCACCCATTTTAGTTTATTAAAAACGTTCTTCTTCTTTGTCATCTCCAATCACAGGAACTATGTCAAATTGATCATAAAACTCATAATCTTCCTTAATAGTCCTTACAACCTGTGAGTAATCAGGTTGTTGTGTAGTTATTCTATGAACAAAGCTCATTATACTTTGTGACCATGGTTGATTTATTTGAGAGGTAAAATAAAGCATCAAAAATATCAAAATAGAAACTACAATTTTTCTTGGTAAATCGTGGTGCATTTCCTTTATCCATCGACTAGTAATTGAAAGTTCTTCTTTATTATATGTACTTTTCCTTCTTGGTTTTCTTCTAATACTCTTTTTATTTAGTTTTGATCGTAATGATGTTTTTTTCCTACTTACAGCACCCAAAAAGCTCATATATTACACCTACCTTTAGGTATGTCCCTCCTATTATACATATATATATTTGAATAATGGATTTATGATAAAAAAAAGCTCTTCACATTATATGGAAGAGCTTTTTAAGTATCATTAAAACAAAATCTTGTATCGTCTCATACCAATATTTAAAACTAACCCAATAGCAATTATATTCATCAAATAGGAACTACCACCATAACTGATAAAGGGCAAAGGTAACCCTGTAACTGGCATTATACTTACTGTCATTCCAACGTTAACAGTCAATTGAAATAAAAACATGGTAGCAACTGCACCACAAATCACAGTACCATATATATCTTTTGATAGATATGCTATTTTCAAAATCCTATATATAAGAGCAGCATATAATAATAAGACAAATGTTGCACCTATTAAACCGAATTCTTCACCAACTACTGAAAATACAAAGTCAGTATGTGCTTCTGGTAAAAATTCTAACTTATTTTGGGTTCCTTCAAATACTCCTTTACCTGTTATTCCACCCGAGCCAATAGCTATCATAGATTGCCACAAGTGAAAACCATCCCCTAACGGATCGATATCCGAAGGATTCAAAAAAACAATCAGTCGATTTCTTTGATACTCTTTAAGTAAAAACCATAACGAAGGGATTCCTATTAAAGCACCTCCACCTACTAAATATCCTAATAATCTCAAGTGAACTTTTGAAAAAAACAATACACCTAATAATATAGCAACGAAAACCAATGCCGTTCCTAAATCTGGTTGCAAGAAAATTAAACCCATAGGAAACATAGCATGAACAATTGGTGGTATTAGGTCATACATGTCATGAATCTGATCTTTACGTTCTATTACAAACTTAGATAAAGTGATGATAACAAAAAGCTTTGCAAACTCAGCTGGCTGAAGATCTATTATACCTAAACTAACCCATCTTTGTGCTCCTCCACCTGAACGAGCTAAAAAAGGAATAAATACTGCCCCAAGAAATAGTAAATTAATAATATAAATAGGCTTTGATAGACGTAAGATATTATGGTAGTCAAAACTAAGTACAAACAACATGCTAATTAAACCAACACCCATATACATTGCTTGTCTTTTTGTATAAAAATATGGATCTCCTGTAGGATTAACTTGTGTTGCGCTTGTTATAATTACAATACCAATTATAGATATCAAAAGAGTAATTATTAGTAAGGGATAATCAAAATTTCTAAATAATTTTTTATCAAACATTGATGTCAGATCCTCTCTTTTTTTTCTCATATTATAATAATATTATATACTAAAAAACCCATCCTTGAAAAGGATGGGCTCACTTTTGACGCTTGATACTTTTTACCAACATATTGGCCTCAAGTTGAGCAGAGTTTCTTCCTCTAGTTAAATTAATTTCACTAGACTCTTCATCAATATCCATGTATTTATTAATAACTTCAACAATTTCTTTTTTTACATCATCTAACAAGTCTGATGATACATTAGCTCTATCATGAACCAGTAACAGTTTTAACCTTTCTTTAGCAACGTTTTTACTCATTTTCTTTTGAAACATTATAGCACCTCCCTAGTTTGCAAACCCAATGAATTTTTTGATCTTGTCCATAAAACCGGGGTTTTGTTCTAATGACATTAGAGGTACTTTTTCTCCCATAACTCTACGTGTGATATTTTGATATGCTTTGCTTGCTTTTTTACCTGTCTGACTTACTAGAGGTTCTCCTCTGTTAGTTGATACAATAATTTGCTCATCATCTGGAACTACACCTAATAACTCAATTGAAAGCAGACCTATTAAGTCGTCTATATCTAACATATCTTGTTTATGTACCATTTCAGCTTTTATACGATTTACTATTAACTGATGGTTACTAATTTCTTCAGCTTCTAATAAGCCAATTATTCTATCAGCATCCCTAGCAGCAGTAACTTCAGGCGTAGTAACAACTACTGCTCTATCTGCACCAGTAATAGCATTTTTAAAACCTTGTTCTATCCCCGCTGGACAATCAATTAAAACATAATCAAATTGGCTTTTTAACTCACCACATAAACTTTTCATTTCCTCAGTACTAATAGCATTTTTATCTTTAGTCTGTGCCGCAGGCAGCAAATATAAACCAGGAAATCTTTTGTCTTTAATTAGAGCTTGATTCAATTTCGCGCGACCTTCAGTAACATCTACAATATCGTATACAATTCTATTTTCTAGACCTAGTATCACATCTAGATTCCTTAGTCC
This sequence comes from Natranaerobius trueperi, assembly GCF_002216005.1. Classification (NCBI taxonomy): domain Bacteria; kingdom Bacillati; phylum Bacillota; class Clostridia; order Natranaerobiales; family Natranaerobiaceae; genus Natranaerobius; species Natranaerobius trueperi. Next base: position 34,978 of record NZ_NIQC01000010.1, on the reverse strand, counting down.
TATATCAGCATCAATCAAAGCAACAGATTTATTATTTAGGGCTAACCCAGTTCCAAGGTTTGCCACTGTAGTTGTTTTGCCAACACCACCTTTACCACTAGTGATAACAATTACTTCACCCATTGTAAGCCCTCCTTAGATTTTGTCCTTCAATTTATTGTGATCAATAGATTCAACTACTATCTGATTTCCATTAATAAAAGCTCTCTCCGGAGTATCAGGGACAACAGGGGTGCCTTCAGGTGCTCTTGAAACTAAATCAGCTATACGTAATTGTGTAGCCATTAATTTAACAGCTAAAATAGATGCTTCAACGTCACCTTTAGCTCCAGCATGACAGATCCCTTGTAATTCACCAAAAACCACAATATCCCCTTTTGCAACTATCTCAGCACCAGGATTTACATTACCTAAAATAATTATAGTTCCAGGAAATTCAACTTTCTGACCAGAACGTAAAGTTTTTCTAATGATTAAACTATTATTAATACGGTAGTCAGGTTCTTCTCTTTTACCTAATTCTCTTTGAAAGCTTGATGGGAAACTAACTAAAACCTCACCAGCTTCGGAAATAATTTCCGCCAACTCTAAATTTGTTTCCTCTGAGAACAGCTTTGATAATAAGTTTAGTTCAGTTAAATTTAATTGTTTATTTTTTACTTGAACTTTAACCTGTCCCTCTCTGAAAAAATCACCAGATTCATGTAGTTTAATATTAATTTCATCAAGGAGTTCATCAAAAGGATACGTACCATCAACAACTATTAATAATCCCTTTTTGGTCCCTTTAAAAATCACAGGTTCTTCATTTTTACTGATCATTATTATCCACCTCAAACTTAATAGACTAGTTTCATCCCAATGGCTTAAACAACCTCTATCTTCGTATTTATTCTTGTTTTATTAAAAAATTCCTGCCGGATTATAAAAAAAGGACCTAGGTCATAGGTCCTTTGTTATTCATCGACGTATTCTCCTGTATCATGTGTCTCTAGCTCGACTTCATCTTCATCTTCTAGGTCAAAGTAGAAATCAATTAACGCACGTGCCAAAGAAGCAGCCCTACTAGATCCTCCACCATGTTCAACTAAAACACTAAAGGCAATTTCTGGTTCGTCGTAAGGAGCAAAACCAATAATCCAACCATGGGGCGATTTACCAGTAACTTCGGCACTTCCGGTTTTCAGCCCAATATCGAAAGGTAGATCATGAAACACCCACCCAGCAGTTCCTCCTGATTGTCCAACTCTTCTCATTCCCTCTCGTGTAAGATCCCAACTTTCATCATCAACATCATCTAGTTCGTTTATTATTTCTGGATTTCTGTCTTCTATTTGTTCTCCTGTATGATCTATTACTTCATCTACTAGATAAGGGCGATAATGCGTACCTTCATTTGCAAGCATAGAAGCAAAGTTAGCTAATTGTAAAGGTGTATACGTGTGAAACCCTTGACCCATCGAAGCTATTATAGTTTCACCTGGGTACCAAATTTGATTTTCTGGTTCTTGGTATAACATCTTTTTAAAATCACGATCTGCAACTGTTCCAGCGATTTCACCATCAAGATCTTCAAGTCCTGTTGTAGAACCGAGACCAAACCTTCGACTCCATTCTGACAATGAGTCTATTCCAAGACGATGCCCAAGCTCAGCAAAAAAAACGTTTGAAGAATATTTTAAAGCATCCACTATATCAATACGACCAAACGCACGATTTTGAAAGTTTCTTGGATGTGGTGGATTCCAATACCTACCTTGATCCATAATAGTCTCATTAGGTCTTAATTCCCCTTCTTCTAGTGCTGCTATTGCAGTAACCATTTTATATGTAGAACCTGGTGGGAAAGTATCTGAAATAGCTCGATTATTCAAAGGGCGTAAAGGATCTTTTATAATGTCTGAGTAATCTTCATAAAAAGTGTTAGGATTATATTTGGGTTCACTTAACATTGATAAAATTTCACCACTATTAGGATCAAGAACTACTACAGATGCTCCTCCTGGCGGTTCTTCATAATTCTCTTCTTCCATTATAGTTTCAATAGTTTCTTTTGTTGTTTCTGCTAAAAATTTTTGAAGCTCACAATCTATAGTTAATTGTAAATCGTTCCCAGGTGTGGGTTCTTTATCACCTAAGTAATTTATAATTCTACCAAAACGGTTAACCTCTACCTGGTGAACACCAGCCTCCCCCTTTAAGTATTCTTGATAAGTCTTTTCAAGGCCCGCCTGTCCAATTATATCTCCTGCAGTATACCCTTTTTCCCGCATCCTCTCATCTAATTGATCACCCGTAATCTCTCCTGTATAACCTACAATATGGCTCATTAACTTGTCTTTAGGATATACTCTTTCCGGTTGTATCTCTAATATTACACCCGGTAAATCTGTTCTCTTTTCGGCTAAATGTGCCACCTGATCAAATGATAGACCAGACTTTACTGTGACAGGCTCAAACTGTCTAAATCTTTGTGACCTTATCTTATCTTCAATCTCTTCTTTATCAATATCTAGATATTTACTTAAATAATCAACTACTTCATCTGCATCTTGATTGTTTACATCCATTAATGATACTGAATAACCAGGAGAATTTTTAGCAAGTACTTCACCATCTCTAGTGTAAATTTCACCTCTAGGAGGTTGGATAGTTAACCTGCGAACTCGATTTTCTTCAGATACTTGTTGATAGTATTCACCTTCTACAACCTGTAAATAAGCAAGTCGAGCCACTAGCACAACGCACAGGAAAATTGTTATTACAAAAAATATTTGAATCCTTTTAAAGGTCACTCTATCCTCTGACATGGCTCAACCTCCGACCTAATATTTAAATAAATAACCGCCTTTTTTTACAATCTTTCGTAAACGAGGATACAATAAAACCCCTATGACACTTTGAATTATCATGTTAATAATCTGTTGCCATTTAAAAATAGATAAAATAGATACTTCGGTCATGAAAGTTAATTCATTCAATAACCAAAAGATCATTTCGAACAATCCACTTCCTAAGGCAAATACTAAAAACATATTAAGTCTATTAGACGATACAAATTTATGTTCCATCAAGTAGCCCACCAAATAAACAGGTAGTAAATATGTTATTGCATATATTCCAATAGCTCTACCAATCATTATATCCTTAATCAATCCGATTGTAACTCCCATAATACTTCCATAGACTCTATTTGTTGCAGAAGCATAAATAAAGATTAGGATTAACGCTACTTCAGGAATGTTTAGATAAAGTCCTAGACCAAGTCTAAAAACATTAATAAAAACAATTAAAAGAAAAAAGTAAATGTGTTTAATCATCTGCAATCCCATCTTCCTGGTTAGAAGATTCAACATCGTTTTCTTCTTCAGTGGGTTCTAGATTATCTAATTTTTCTTCGTATTTATCTATATCTAAACTTTTTTTCCCATCAAGTACTATAAAAACTTCTTCTAATCTATCAAAATTAACAGCCGGATCTATTACTGCTTTATCTGTAAAACCAGTCATTTCCTCTTCAATCACTTCAATTTCACCAATCACTAAACCTTTTGGAAAAACAGGACCTAATCCTGAAGATAAAACTTTACTTCCTTCAGAAATGTCTGCATCTTTTGGGACATTGACCATTTGTAGTTGAGTTGATCTTGCCCCTTTTCCCTCTACAATGCCCATTACTCTTGTTTGTTGAACTAAACTACTTACTGCACTATCAGGATCAACCAATAAAAGTACTTTACTTGCATTAGAACTAACCGAAATGGTTTTACCTACTAATCCCTCATCTGTAACTACTGGCATATTTTTTTCAATACCATGATTTTTGCCTCTATTAAGTAAGATTGTGCTATTCCAAGTATCTTGTGAACGTCCTATCACTTTAGCAGGTTCTAATTCATACTCTTCTCGCTCTTTAAAATCAAGCATCTCACGTAATCGTTGATTCTCGTTTTTTAGCTCATCTACTTCTATTTTAAGACCTTCATATCTAGTAAGTTGTTTTTTAAGTTCTTTATTTTCTTTATTCAGTCCTTGAATATCAGTTATAAATGTGTAGACAGCTCCAAAACGGCCGCCTACACTACTAACTGCAGATTGAAATGGACTCGTTAGTCCTATTATCACCTCTTCTACAAAAGTGATTTCTTTTCGACTATCACTTGTCCATCCTATCATTGTTAATAATAAAAGTATTACAACAAACAAGCCAATAGCTTTTTTATATTTCTTAAACGGAGCAAACAAAGGGTTGGTCACTCCTAACTAATTTTTTTTGAAGTGAGTGAAACTCTTTTTAAAAGATCGATTTGGTTTAGCGCCTTACCTGTCCCCATAACTACACAATCAAGTGAACTTTCAGCAATAACAACTGGCATTCCAGTTTCTTGTGCAACAAGTTTATCTAATCCATGTAATAAGCTACCACCACCAGTTAATACAATACCTCTGTCCATAACGTCAGAAGATAGCTCAGGTGGGGTTTTTTCTAATGTTAATTTAACTGTCTCAACAATATTAGATATTGGTTCATATAAAGCTGAAGCTATTTCCTCAGCAGTAATCGTTTGAGGCTTTGGTAAGCCTGTCACAAGATCTCTACCTCTGATTTCTAAATGAGTATTTTCTTCCAAATATGCACTTCCTATGTTGGTTTTAATTTCTTCAGCTGTTCTAGCTCCAATCATTAAATTATATTGTTTTTTAATATATTGGACTATAGAATCATCTAACTCATCTCCACCTATCCTAAGAGATTCACTAGTTACCACTCCACCTAAAGAAATAATGGCAACTTCGGTAGTACCTCCTCCTACATCAACAATCATACTCCCTGTCGGCTCTTCCACTGGTAAACCAGCTCCAATTGCTGCTGCCATAGGTTCTTCGATTAAATGAGCTTCTCTCGCACCTGCTTGGTTTGTTGCGTCAAGAACAGCTCTTTTTTCTACTTCGGTGACTCCAGATGGTACACAAACCATAACTCGTGGTCTAAATACTGACTTACGTCTATAAGCTTTTGTAATAAAGTGTCTAAGCATAGTTTGAGTAACATCAAAGTCTGCAATCACACCATCTTTCATGGGTCTAATTGCTACTATATTCCCAGGTGTTCTACCAATCATTTTTTTTGCTTCAGAACCAACAGCTAGTATTTCACCATTATCTTTTCTAATTGCAACAACCGATGGTTCACGCAATACTATATCTCTACCTTTTACATAAACTAAAGTATTAGCGGTTCCTAAATCAATACCGATATCTTTTGAAAAATAGTTAGCAACAAATTTCATCTTCAATCTCCTTTCAGGAGGTGTTATTTTTTACCTCATAATACGATTGTATTATACTATATAAATTATAACAATGTTTATCTATAACTAGCAATAGGTATTATCTGTCATAACAATTGTTCATTTGAAAAGCTAAAAAAACCACGGTGCCCTACTATAACATGATCAAGAACTCTTATTCCTAGTAGTTTTCCGGCATCTAGCAATTTGTCAGTTAATTCTATATCATTTTTACTAGGTTCTGGATCTCCACTAGGGTGATTATGCACTAAGATCACCCCAGAACTAGACATTTGTACTGCTAGACGAAAAACTTCTCTTGGGTGAACGATGGTAGCATCAAGGCTTCCAACAGAAATAGTCTCAACTTTAAGTAAATGATTTTTTGTATTAACTAGTACGACAACAAAACATTCTCTATTTTCGTTTTGTAACCTAAATTTTAAAAGATGGTAGACATCTTCTGGTCCTTCTATTTTAGATGTCGCTAATAATTTACGAGTTAAACATTTATCTGCTAACTCTAAAGCCGCCTTTATCTTAACTGCTTTAGCTACTCCAACTCCCTGAACAGTACAAAGTTCCTCTATAGAAACTTTAAAAAGATGATTTATACTTTTAAATCTTGTTAAGATTTCGTTAGCTAGTTCAAGTGCAGATGTATTTCTAGTACCAGTTTCTAATATAATAGCAAGCAATTCACTTTCAGAAAGAGTATTAGGACCTAACTTTAATAATTTCTCTCTAGGACGATCCCAAGAAGGCAGTGATTTGATTTTCCTGTATTCTGTTTTTTTCAATTATTCCACCTCGTATATTTTACTTAAGTACCTGTACACCAAAAGCTTCTAACATTTTAATTAATACAGACAGCGGAAGTCCTACTACATTGTAATAACATCCATGAATTTTATCTACAAACAGTGAGCCATAACCTTGGATTCCATATGCACCTGCTTTGTCCATAGATTCACCTGTAGCAACATAACCATCAATTTCAAATGATTTTAACTTCCTAAACCACACATCTGTTATTCCTCTATCAGTAAGAGTTATACGATCACTTACATTTACTACAGCAACTCCAGTAATAACTCTATGACGGTTACCACTTAACGTAGATAACATTTCTTTTGCTTCTGTTTCAGTACGTGGTTTATCTAGAGGTTTATTACCAAAGATCACAGTTGTATCTGCCCCTATTACAAGACCATCTGTTAGCTCACACGCTAATGTATAAGCCTTATCTTTAGCAAGTTCAACTGGTCGTCTTTCTAGTGGGAGCTGATAGAACCTGTTTTCATCAATATTACTAGGCTTAACTTTAAAATCTAAGCCAATTTGATTTAATAATTCTTTCCTTCGTGGTGACGATGAAGCAAGGTAAAGTTTCGTCATTAGCAGACCCCCTAGCATTACAATCTTCTAAATAACCAAATTGCTAACAATAAACCTAATACGCCAGCTAAGTTTAAGCGCACTAATAACCCAAACTGCAAGTAAATAAAATTCAAATCCAATTCTAAAGGTGAGGATAAACCAACTTCTCGTGACATATTCAACAATGGCAAATAGTCACCAAAAAATTCACCAATTAAATTTCCTAAAATTCCTCCCACAGCAAAAACTATTAACAATATTAAAAAGCTTGTCCCCGAATTACGTTGTTTAGCCAAGTTTCTCCCTCCAACAATCTCTTTATATATTTGTAATGTGCTGAAGATTTGTATTAACTACATTCACTATTAAAGTTGCCACTAGTCCAGTAAAAAAACCAGTTGGTATAGCGAATATTAGTAAATATGGTAGATACATAAATAGAATACCTATTTGTTCCATTAATAGGCTTGCCATCACTAATTGTGTAATATTATGAAAAGTTGCACCTAATAAACTAACACCTATTAAGCTCAGAAAACCTATTTTTTTTAAGCTTATCCCAAAAGCCATAAAAATCAGGCTAACTACAGCCCCAGACATACTAAGAAAGAATGCAAAACCCATAAGTGTTCCACCAAGTAAACTACCTAAAAAAACCCTTAAAACTACTACAAACATAGCATTTTTAACCCCATATAAAACAAGTGCAATTAAAGTAATTATATTTGCTAAACCTAATTTAGCACCTGGAATAGGAAATGGATTAGGCATTCCTTGTTCAATAAGGTGTAATATTAAACCAAAAGTCACAAGTAACCCTAAATAAATCGTTTTTGTTAAATTAGTATTTACTCTGTTCATTGATCAACTTCCTTCATTTATTTAAAATTAGTATCTTGATAATTTTCTCTAATTAATGTTTCGTCAAACCCAGAAGTTATATGGTATTCACCTTCGCCGTCTATTATTACAGCTTCTAAATCTTCCTCCTTTTCAAATAAATCTAAAGAAGCTTCCAAACCTAAATTAAATGCACCTGTAGCCTTAATATTTGCCTTGAAATTATAGTCTGAAATCACTGTAACACTTATTACATCATGAGAAGGTTTACCCGTATCAGGGTCAATTATATGATGATATCTTGTATCATTCTCCATAAAGTAACGCTCATAATCACCAGATGTTACTATAGATTCTCCTTGTAACTCTATTTCGGCAAAATGATCATTCTTCCTTGGATGACTAACACCTACAACCCATGGTGTATCGTCAAACTTCTTAGAAGTTGTACTAATATCTCCACCTCCATCTACCAAACCTGAATAAATATTATATTCTTCTAATACCTCTACAGATCTATCTAGTATAAAACCTTTTGCAACACCACCTAAGTCAATCTTCATATTAGAATCCGGAAGGTAGACAGTTTGCTCTTGTTCATTCAGTTCAATATTATTGTGATCTACAAGTTGAAGTAACTCTTCTAATTCGTCTTCATTTGGAACCTTTTGTTCATCCTTTCCAAAACCATAAGCCTCTAAGATTGGAGCAATAGTTATATCAAATTTACCATCCATTCTTTCTCCAATTTCTATAGCACCTGTAATAACTTCCCAAGTTTCGTCTGAAACAGCTACTGGTTTTTCACCAGCTTTATCATTAATTTTATCAACTTCACTTCCTTGTTCATGACGTGATAGTTTATTCTCTAACCTTTGTATTTCACTTTTTACTGCATCTATAGCTCTATCAGCTTCTTGTTTGCTCTCCGAAGTAACTAAAATATCTACTCTAGTATCCATAAGTAGACTACTATCAGAAAATTCTTCTACTTCACTACAACCACCCAAAAGAATTACACTCAAGATTACTATCAGTGGTAGTCCTACTTTTTTCTGAATTGTTTTTTTCAAGTAAATTACCTCCTTAAAAGACTTATCTAAATATTTGATTATAAAACACTAAAATTAGTAATAACAATCCTAACATCAAAGCAATAATAAAAGAATCAAAATTTAAATTTTTAATATTAATTTTAGATGGATCAAAGTTTAACTTACTTAAAAAGCTAGTATTCTTCTTTCTTCGTTTAGCATAATGACTTACTCGTCCTGATCGTAAATAAGCTCTTTCTAATTCCTGTTCAAACTCATGGTTTACATTTTCTTTTGTTCCTCTGATTGAAACAAGTCTAAACTTTTTAACTAATTTGTTATCACCGTCAGATAATTTCCTATCTAAATTACGTGCTTTCTCACACAACTCCCTAGCTTTCCCGCCACTTGAATCATACATTTCATCAAATGTTTCATCTAAACGGCTAGTCTTTTCAGCTATATTTTTAGCACCTTTACTACTCTTATCATAAGCGTTTGTTAGGTTTTTGTCTAGTTCTCCAATTTTTCTACAAAGTTGAAGGGATCCTGCACCAGTACTTTCATAAAAATCACTAACACTAACATCAAAGGTTGTTCCTAATCGTTCTATGGTTGATAAGAACCCTGAAATAAACGGTTTATAAATCAAAGCTTCTATACTCAACCATTTTGGTGGTTGATAGTTAAATGAATTAAGTTTTTCACCGGTTACAGTTATAGCAACCGCTATTAACACAACAATGAGAGTTTTTGAAAGATCTTTTGTTGTAAATAAGTTAATACCTTGTAGCTGTTCTTGTACCATTTCTGTTTCATATGGGAAAGTTTCAAATGCTGGTATTATAAAGGTTTCTAGTACTACATTCGGGAAAACACCTATAGCAACAATAAAGATCAGAAACACTGTTATAATAACTTTTATTATTGGTGCCACTGAAATATCAGTACTTTTCCATTCATCTGGTAATGGACCTAGGAAAAGTCCTCTAAATAATTTTATAAAGTAGGAAAGAGTCAAAGCACTAGTCAAAACAAAGATTTTATCTGCAATAAACATTGCTATATTAGGGTGCAAATAATACACATCTGTTAGAGCTTTGTGTACCATTGTTTTACTTGCATACCCATTAAATAATGGTATCCCTGCTATACCTAAAGCTGCAATTATAAATGATACACCCATATAAGGCATCTGTTTAAACATACCACGTACACGATTAATATCTAGTAAATGAGTTTTTATGAATATGGCTCCTACAATCAAAAATAAACACGCTTTAAAGAGTGCATGATTTATTATATGAAATAGACCTCCTGCAAATCCATAGATCCCTTCATCACCAAGATAGATGGCACTACCTAAACTTAATATTACAAAACCAATTTGACTCACACTACTATATGCTAACATTTTTTTAGCACTAGTTTGTAATAACGCCATTAATGCTCCTAAAAACATAGTAACTATTCCAATCCAAAATAAACCCATACCCCAATTAGCTACATTATTAAAATAAAATTCTAACTCTTCAGTATTAGTTGGCCCCATTATCATTAAGAATACACGCCACATACCATAAACACCGGTTTTTATCATTAACCCTGATAAAATAGCACTAGCGGGAGTCGGTGCAACAGGATGAGCCTTTGGTAACCAGATATGAAGGGGTACCATTCCTGCTTTAATACCAAAACCTATTATAAATAGCAATGCGACTATAGGAATGTTCACATCTGAAGCACTAAGATCTCCAAGTATTGGTATAATCTCTAAGGTTTCTACCCTAAAGTATAAAATGAATAATCCGAACAAAATAAAAAGCCCGCCACCGATACCCAAAAATAAGAATAAATTACCTGCTCTCATAGCATCCTGGTCTTCTTCATGAATAACTAAAACATAACTCGTTATACTCATTGCTTCAAAAAATAAAAAAAGACCAAAAAGATCACCAGTAGCAAAAACACCCAAAGTAGAAGCATAAGTGACAATCCAAAAAAAGTAAAACCTAGTCCGGTTATGTTCATAACTTATATAGTTAGTAGCGTATAAAGTAGCTAAAAACCAAATTAAAGAAATTAATACTATAAATAAATAACTAAATTGATCAACTCTAAAAATTATCCCAATATCTAAAAACCAATCTAATCTGTATTCTAATACTCCTTGTTGAATAAGTGGATAAAGTCTAACTGCTAGCATTAGTGGAGTAAAAGATAAAAGAACTGAAGAAATATCTCTAATTTTTTCAGAAAATCTACCTAATACTAACACACCAAATGATCCAATTAGAGGTATTAAAACTATTAGCATTGGAATTATCGATTTTATAATATTTTCTTCCGTATCAATCATGGCTTCAAGGCCTCCTTATCTACAAATCACTTAACAATATTTCTGATGCTTGTTCCACTAAATCAAGTGGTAGAGTTGGGAATAATCCAATAAATACTACTAAAAAGCTTAAAACAGTTATTGGAAGTGTTAGTTGCCAAGGTAGCTTTTTACATTGCTTTGAGAAAACTTTACAACCTTTGAATTCACCAAAAAAAGAATTTACAACAATCGGTAAATAATACACACCGTTTAACATACTACTAATTAAAATAATGAGAACAAAAAAAGCATTACCCGAATCTAGAGCTCCTGAAGCTAAATACCATTTACTTATAAATCCGTTTGTTCCAGGGATTCCAACCATTGCTAAAGCACCTAAAGTAAAACTTATCATTATAGTAGGATATCTTAAACCCATTCCCTTTAAATCAGAAATTTTTCTTATACCCGTTGCATAAATTATTGCTCCTGCTATTAAAAATAACATCGATTTATTAATGGCATGAGTCAGAATATGAAATAATCCGCCTTGTAATCCAGTAACACTCAAAAAACCAATTCCCAGAAAAATATAACCTATTTGACCTACAGAAGAATAGGCTAACATTTTTTTTATATCCTCTTGTATTATAGCAAACATAGAACCAAAGATCATTCCTAAAGAACCTAATACTAATAGTATTTCATTAACAGGCATAAAAACTAATACATCGGATGGTAAAACCATAAAATAAAAACGAACTAAAGCAACTATATATACTTTAACAACTAAACCACTAAGAACTGCACTTGAAGGAGAAGGTGCAGATCCATGTGCATCAGGAAGCCATACATACATAGGAAATAATGCACTCTTTACTCCAAAACCAACTAAAAACAAAGCTACAACAGCCATTATTACGCTTGGATATTTATAATAATTAGCAGCTAATTCCTCTGCTATAAAAGTCATATTTAAATAACCTGTTATCATATAAATCAGTGCAATGCCCATTAAAATCGCAGCTGATCCTAAAGCATTCAAAATTAAATACTTAATACTTGCTTCAATTGTATCTTTATTCTCTTTAATTGCTATAATAGCAACTGAAGTTATTAACGTTATTTCAAGCATAACAAATATATTAAATAAGTCATTCGTAACAACCATACCGATCATAGACGCAATCAAAAGTAAGAATAAAGGATAATATAAAGTAAGGGCATTTTCTGCTAATTCGTAAGGTAAATCTCGAGAAGCAAAAATAAAGACTAACAAAGCTATTCCAGTTATAATTGTAGTCATATATACAGCCAGATAATCTATATTTAGTTCAATTCCCCAAGGAGCTTGCCATGAACCTACTTCATACATAAAAGGTCCATTATATAATATTTCTACAAGCATAATTATACTTATAATAAACATTATTGCTAATGCTGAGAAAGTAACCTTCTCTTTCAGGTCTTTTTTCCAAAGATTAAAACCAGGTAAAACAAAAGATACCAATATACCAATTAATACAGCAATAATTGGTAGATGAGACTGCCATGCCACTTAGATCATCCCCTCATTTTCGTGATTTTATCGGTGTTTAATGTACCATAATACTGATATATTTTAATAATCAAGCTTAAAAGCATTGCAGTTATACTAACCGCAATTACAATTCCAGTTAATATCAAAGCATGAGGAACTGGATTAACATAGACTTCTTCACTTCCAGTTACAATTGGAGCTTTCCCTCCTACTCGATATCCACCAGAAACAAATAGTAAAAAAACAGAGGTCTCCATTATATTTAACCCAATAACTTTTTTAATCAAGTTAGGATGAGTTAACATTGTATAGATACCAATTAAGAACAATACAATTGAAAACAAAAAGTAATAATTTGCAGTTATGTTAGAAAATTCCATATTACTCCTCCTCAGCCTCTATAAGGTTCAATAGAAAAAATAGTTTCGCAATACTTAAAGCTACCTTAAAACCGTTTGCAATATTAAACCAATTACTGTGGAATGAAATATACGGAATTGGGAAAATTATTGCAATAAAAATAAGTCCAATTAGAAATGTATATATCCCTGTTATTGCTTGTATTAACATTCCTTTGTGTTCTAATAATTCTGAAAACGTCTTAATCTTAGAGTTAATCATTGATCCCGCATCAACTTCAGCACCTTTAAAAGTTAGACGGTAAAGAATTAACCCAGCACCTAAAGTAGCACCACCAGAAAAACCTCCTCCTGGAGACACATGTCCAAAAAATATTACAAATAATCCATATATAATAATAAAAGGAATAAGTGCCCTAGCAACTACCCTTAATATCAAATCTTTCATATAATCACTCCTTCTTACTGCCTTCCATAATTGCAAGCACTCCTGTGATAGATGCAAATAATACAGTGATTTCACCGAAGGTATCAAAAGCCCGGTATTCCACTAATATTGCAGAAACTATATTTAGATTTTCTGTCTCTTCAGGGCCTTTTTCTAAATAACGCTCTGTAACTTCATTGAAGGCAGGGTTATCAGGTTCACCAAAAGTAGGAAGCTCTGTAACTACTGCAAACATGCTATAACCAATTACTAATAATAAAACAATAGTTACGATCTGCTTAATCAATCTTCATACCTCCTAGTACGACTAATGGTTACTACAAATATTAAAGTAGTAACTCCTGCTCCAATCGCTGCCTCTGTAATAGCTACATCTGGGGCATGTAGCTGTTCCCATGTAACTGCCATAACTAAACTATAGGCGCCAAAGATTATGACTGCACTTAATAGATCTCTCGTTCTTTCAACTGCTACTGCACAAATAACTAAGAATAATAGTAATAATATATTTAAAACATGATGTATCATCTGTTACTTTCCTCCTTACTTACATCCACATGTTTTGTCTCATCAACATAGGAAGTATTCGTATGATAAGAAGCTCTAGCAATTATATGAGCTGCTGTAGGATGAGTAATCCAAATAAATATTATAATAAACACTATCTTAACTGTTGATAGTGTTAATGGTTGTGCTAATATTAAAGCTAATAGTAATAAACCAGCTCCTAATGTATCACCTTTAGTAGTAGCATGCATACGAGTATATACATCTGGTAACCTAATTAGTCCTAAAACCCCTATAAAGAAAAAGAATGTACCACTTATTATTAAAAAAACTATTAAAATTTCCATCTAGAAAACCTCCTCATCTCTAGCACCTACCATGTTCTACATATTTAGCTATCCCTACTACCGTAATATAACTTATTAATGCATATACTAAAGCTACATCTAGAAAAAACTCTTGTTCGTAAATATAAGATATTACTGCAATAATTGTAACAACCTTTGTACTTATGATATTAATAGCTACTACTCTATCAAAACAGCTAGGACCTACATACGCCCGGTATAAACTGATAATTATTAAAACTGCTAAAGCTATAGCTGCATATAAAAAAGCATTAATTAACATACATTACTCCTCCTCTTCCATCTTGACTAGTTGATCTTCCATATACCAATCAAGTACACCTTCAGCATGAGATTTAGTTAACCCGTGAACTATAAAGTCATTGCCTTCAATATCTATAGTAAGTGTTCCTGGGGTAAGAGTAATGGAATTACCCAGTATTGCTTTCGAAGCATCTTTTTTTAATTTACCTGAAAATTTTATAAAAGTCGGTGATAGGTTCATTTCTGGAGATAAAACAATTTTTGCAACTTGGATATTAGCAACAATGATTTCAGAGATGAGGTTTGCGATATACTTAATAAGTCTAACTATGTTTTTAAATACAATTGGAAACCTACTTTGTATTGTAAGTAAATGTTCATCAAAAAAGTACACAATAGCCAGACTACTAACAATACCTATTATCACACTTGTTGCAGTTATAGCTCTTACATTAATTAGCCAAAATGCAAATATTAATACACAAGTTCCCCAAAAAGTTTTATTAAAAGATGTACCCATATTCTCCACCCTTTTCTTATGTTATTCATTAATAACGTCTCCACTTAAACCACCTGTTTTTTTAACTAATCTTATTTCTCCAATTTGCATACTTTTATCTACAGCTTTACACATATCGTAGATAGTTAAAGCTGCAGTACTCACTGCTGTTAAGGCTTCCATTTCGACACCAGTTTTACTATCTATTGACACAGTAGACTCGATTTCTATTTTACAATTATTTTCACAAAATTTAAAGGAAATATTTATACCACTTAAAAAAAGAGGATGACACATCGGTATAATATCCCAAGCTTTCTTTGCTCCTGTAATACCAGCTACCTGGGCAACTCCTAATACATCACCTTTTGACATTTCATTATTCTTTATTTTTGTAAATGTTTCTTCATTCATATATATAGCTCCTCGAGCTATTGCTGTTCTTGATGTACTTTTCTTCTCTCCAACATTTACCATACGAGCTCTTCCTGATTCATCAAAATGAGTAAATTCCCTGGACATATTATTTATCCCCCCATAACAAAATCAGTGCGAAAGGAAATCCTTTCGCACTGATTTTTTAAATAAATTCTTAATTTGTTGTATATTCTAAATCACTAGTTATACAATCTTGTGGACATTTTTCTTTACATTTACCACAGTTTATACATTCGTGACTATCGATTGAAGCTAAGTTATTCTCGATTGTTATAGCATCTACAGGACAAAGTTTAGCACAGATTCCACAACCAATGCAACCTACTTCACATACTTTCTTCACTACTTTTCCTTTATCAAGAGAATTACAACGTACGTGATGTTCAGTCTTAGTATTGATCATTCTGATAACTTGTTTTGGACAAATATTAACACATTTGTTACATCCTTTACATTTTTCAGGATCTATATAAGGAATACCATTGTCTTGCATTTCGATCGCATCAAAAGGACATACTTCCTCACACGTACCAAGCCCTAAACACCCATACTCACAGGCCTTAAAACCATTAGAATACATCATTGCAGCTCGACAATCTTGAACTCCATCATAATCAAATTGTTCTTTACAATGATCTCGTCCACCTAAACAAGCCACTTCCGCTACATAAGATTCTTCTGACTCATCATGACTCACACCTAAGATTTCAGCTATTTCCTGAGCAGTTGTTTTTCCACCTGGTGTACATCCATCTACAGAAGTTTCTCCTTTAGCGACTGCTTCTGCGAAAGCTGAACACCCAGGATAGCCACAAGCTCCACAATTAGCACCAGGAAGACTTTCTGTTATAGCTTCAACTTTAGGGTCAGTTTCTGCGGCAAATTTTTGAGAAGCGAAAGCTAGTGCAAATCCAAAAAATAAGCCTAAAGCTCCTAAACCTAATACTGGACCAATCATCGATCTTCACCTCCTATTCTCTACATTACACCATCAAAACCCATAAAGGCAATGGAAAGTATACCCGCTATGATAAAAGCAATAGATGCACCTTTAAATAATTCCGGCATTTTTGCAAGTTCTAATTGCTCTCTAATACCAGCCATTAGTACAAGGGCAACTGTGAAACCTAAACCTGCACCAATACCATGAACAGTTGATTCTAATAAACCGTAACCATCTTGCACGTTAATAAGTGCAAGACCTAAAATTGCACAATTTGTAGTTATAAGAGGTAAGAAAATACCCAAAGCTTTATATAATTGTGGACTAACTTTTTCTAATAACATTTCAATAAACTGTACAAGGGAAGCAATTACTAAAATGTAAGCCACATACTGTAAATATTGTGCATCAAAAGGAATCAAAATTATATCATGAATTAACCAAGTGATAATTGATGCAATGGTCATTACAAAAGTTACTGCTAAACCCATACCAATTGATGTTTCAACTTTTTTAGAAACACCTAAAAATGGACAAATTCCTAAGAATCTTATCAATACAAAATTATTTACAAATATCGCCCCGAAAAAAATTGTGAGTAGCTCTTCCAAGGGAGATTGCCTCCTTTCTCTTCCGAGTAGCTATTTTTTTAGTCGTACTGTAACTTTTGATAAATCACGTTAAATAAAGCTAGTAATAAACCTAGAGCAAAAAAAGCTCCAGCCGGCTGTGCAAATATTTGAATCGGTTCAAACTCTGCACCAAACATTTCAAAAAATTGATGTACAAAAGGAATACCAAATAAACTTCCAGACCCTAGAATTTCTCTTACTACACCTAGGGAAAGTAGAGCCAATGTAAATCCAGCACCCATTCCTAGACCATCAGCCAATGCATTCGATACATTATTCTTTGAAGCAAAAGCTTCTGCTCTTCCTAAAATTAAGCAATTAGTTACAATTAAGGGGATAAAGATACCTAAAGCCCCATGTAAGTCTGGTGTAAATGCTTCTAAAAACATATCTACCATAGTAACAAAAGTAGCAATAATTACAATATAAGCTGGAATACGTATCTTTTTGGGTATTAAGTCTTTTAATAGAGAAATTACAATATTTGATGCTAAAAGAACAGCCATAGTAGCCATTCCCAATCCTAAACTATTTATAGCGGTCTGAGTTACCGCAAGAGCTGGACAAAGGCCAAGTAGTTGCCTATATAGGCCATTTTCTTTCACCATACCTTGTGAAAAGGCATCAGAGAAATTCACTTTATGTCACCCCCTGTTAATTATTGAGCTTTACTGATATCATCTTCTACCGCTTCTTTTATACCTATATAAGATTCAGTGGCTTCTGAAACAACATCGACTTTGGTTGATTGTTGTTCTATAATGCGTTCCTCGATTTCAGGCCAAGCATCATCTTCAGTGTGACTTGGGGAATCGTTGTGATCAATAAGCTCTTAATCTGTTATCTCACCATCTTCAAAAGTTAGTTCAAAAACTCATCATAATTCTAATCCTCTGCCTCACCTTCATAGAATGCCATCTAAAACTTGACTAAGCTTCTTCTAGTGAATCTTCTTTGTCATCATCGCCTAGCAAGGCATTCAAAACTGCTTCCTTAATTCCTTCACTAGATAAAGTAGCGCCAGAAACAACGTCTACATCCGCTGATTGCTCATCTAATATTCTATCTGGAATCTCAGCTTGAGCATCCTCAAAGTAATCAGGAGTATCATTATGATCAATAATCTCAATATCAGTGATTTCATTGTCTTTAACAGTCACTTCAACTACTACTCCAGGTTCTAAACCACTACCTTCACCTTGATAAATACCATCATCAACTTCCGCAAGGTCGACATCTGTTTCAGGTTTTTCAAAATCAAATAGGTTGAAAGATATCAACTCTAAACCTTCATTCGCTCCTTGAATAGCAGCATTAGCACTAACTGTAGCTCCAGAGATTGTATCCACATCTGTTCCAAGAGCTATATCGTCTTCTAAACCTAAACCAATAAATTGATTTCGCCATTCTTCGTCTTCAATAGCGTCTCCAAGTCCAGGAGTTTCAGAATGTGCTAAAACTTCTACACCTTGGATCAGACCATCAGTATCTACTGCAATCATCATTTCAATCTCCCCACCATAACCACCAGGCTGTACGATGGTAGCAGCACCAATAATTTCACCATCTTGAATGACTTCATAATATTCCCTATCATCAATTTCATTTACTTTCAAATCGTCTGATTCAGGGAAAACGTCTTCTAATGAATCTTGTAGAGCAGCTAGACGCTGTTCAGCAATAATTGGTCCTGTTATATCATTTGTGAATGCTAATACTCCAGCTGAAATTACAGTTATTATCATCAAACTTAATGATAGCTTAATCAATTCTTTAACATCCATTAACTTGACACCTCCCCGTAAACTTTTGGTTTGGTGTACTTATTAAGAAATGGCACTAAAGCATTCATTAATAATATCGCATAAGTTACACCTTCGGGGGCTGCACCGTATATTCTAAATATTGCAGTAAAAAAACCACAACCGATACCAAAAAATAATTTTCCTGTTTTAGTAAATGGTGAGGTAACCATGCATGTAGCCATATATACAGCAGCAAAAAAAGCACTACCACTGAATAAATGGAACAGTACATCTTCGCCTCCAATTAAAGCAACTGCTGCCACAGCACCCATATATCCTACCGGAACTCTAATATCTACATGACCTCTATAGATCAAATAGATAGCCCCAATTAAAATAGCTAAAATAGATGTTTCTCCTAGTGATCCTGCAACAGTACCTATAAATAAATCAGAGATTTCTGCTGATGCTTCACTTAGAGGTGTTGCTGCAGATGCCGCATCTACATCTGGTGTTTCAAAGGGTTTAGTCCAATCACTTAAGTAATTGGGCCAAGCTAAAACTGTAAAGGCTCTACCTACAAGGGCTGGGTTAAATATATTATACCCAATACCACCAAATAACTGTTTACCTATTATTATAGCAACAACAGCTCCTATTACAACTATCCACCATGGAGTAGAAGGTGGTAAACTTAATCCATAAAGAACTCCAGTTACTGCTGCACTCCAATCACCTTTAATTTTTGCTATACTAATTTTATCATGTACTAATACAGCTTCAGTTATCATACAGGCAACGGTTGCTAAAGCAACCACTCCCAATGCGTTTAAACCAAATAACCAAATGCTAACTGCTAAAGGTGGTACCAAAGCAATTAAGACATCTCTCATTATAGTGTCAATCGTCTCTGGAGTACGAAGATGAGGTGAAGACGACACCACAAGTTTGTTATCCATCTTTCTTCCCTCCTATCCTAACTTTATCATGTTAATTTTTTCGTCGTTTAGCCATTATTTCACCTTTGGCCATTCTTATATATTGAACCAAAGGACGTTTCGTTGGACAAATATAGGTGCAACATCCACATTCAATACAATCAAGAGCATTATATTCTTCAGCTTGTTCTAACCTTTCATTTTCAGTGAAATGGGCAATCATATTCGGTAAAAGTGAAACTGGACAAGAATCAATACATCGTCCACAGCTAATACAAGGTTTTTCTTCAAAAAACTGAACTTCATTTTCTGTTAAGAGTAAAAGACCTGATGTCCCTTTGATTACAGGAAATTCAGGGGAAGGTTGACTTAACCCCATCATAGGTCCACCCATAACTATCTTTCTCGTGTTTTGAGACATACCAGCACAGTTTTCAATAACTTCAGAAGCTAATGTTCCAACTCTAATTTTAAAGTTACCTGCTTCATTTACCCCTGGACCAGTTACTGTTACCACTCTTTCGTATGATGGTTTGTTATATCTTATAGCCTCTGAAATAGCAATGGCTGTTCCGACATTGTTTACAACACAACCAACATCCATTGGAAGTCCACCTGACGGAACCTCTCTTCCTGTAGCTACAGTTATAAGTTGTTTTTCAGCCCCTTGAGGGTATTTGGTCTCAAAAACCATCACTTCAATATTGTTTTCATCTTTTACTAATTCTTTCATGTTTTCAATTGCATCTTTCTTATTGTCTTCGATCCCTATGACACCTTTGTCACAGTTAACAGCCTTCATAATTGATTTTAGACCAAAAACAATTTCCTCACCTTGCTCTAACATCATTCGATGGTCAGAAGTCAAATACGGTTCACACTCTGCTCCATTAATGATCACAGTGTCAATAGGCTTATCTTCAGGAGGAGATAATTTTACATGTGTTGGAAAGGTAGCTCCCCCCATACCAACAATACCAGCCTCTTTAACAATTTTTTTGATATCATCTGAAGATAATTCGTCAAGGGAGTCATAGCCACCTGAATAATCTGCTTCATCTTGGCCATCTGATTCAATAACTATAGTTTTAGCTTTTTTTCCAATTGGATGATTATATTCAGTTATATCTACAACTTCCCCAGATACACTAGAGTGTATTGGAGCAGAGACAAAGCTATCACTTCCACCTATTTTTTGACCAAGTTTTACCTTGTCACCTTTGCTTACGACTGGTTCACAAGGTGCACCAATATGTTGTTCCATGGGAATATACACTTTACTTGGTGCAGCCATTTTTTCTACAGCATCCTCAGTCGTATACTTGAAGTGACCTGGCTCCACTCCACCACGAAAAGTTTCACCTGCCATCATTTTTCACCCCTTTTTGTTTATTTTTTCACTTTCTAGTTATAATAAGAATAACTAGAATTACTCTAAACTTATAAAAATAAATAATGTAACCTAAAACAAACACAAGACAAATTAAAAAGTTGATGGCCATCAATGAAGAACATTTTCTTTTCCAGTATTAAGAGCTTGTCCTTAAAACTACTTAATTGAATGTATAAATAACTTTGTTGTTTAATAACAAGTTACTTTACTTATTAGTATCTTTTACTAATTCATAGAAATTATACAAATACCGGAAAAGCTTTGGTAGAGGTTTTTAGACACTTTTCGTCTTTTATAAACAAATATCTTCTCTACAAAAAACAATTTTAACATAACAGGATGATTTTAAAAAGCCTAAAAACTCTCTTTAATATATTTTTTTGCTTCTGCAACTAAATAAAATGATCCAAAGATAACTAGTAAACCTTTTTTGTTTGTAGCATTTATTCCTTCGTATGTTGCTTTTTCTATTTCGCTAATTGTCTTGATTTTCATATTATTATAAAATTTTTGAAGTTTACCTTCAATTTCTTCTGGATTAGCTGATCTTTTGTTATTAGGTTTCGTGATTATTATTTCATCAGGTAATACAAAAAAATTATCAATCATTTTTTCAATCTGCTTATCTTTTAGAGCGCCAGTCAGAAATACAATTTTACCCCAATTTTGATTTACATTCATATCTTCAAGACCTTGCATAAGAGCTGCTATTCCTGCAGGATTATGAGCGGCATCTAACATTATATCACCCTTTTTAAGAAAAGTTAACAGCTCCATTCTAATAGGTATTTTCACTTCTAGTAAAGCATCGTAAATATCTAAATTTTGTATCTTTTTATATCCTTTAGTTTGTAATATTTCAGTACAACATAAAGCTAGACTAGCATTATGAAGCTGATGTTTACCAATAAGAGATAACTCTAGTCCCTCTAATTCTTTGTATAACCCTTTATAATTAAAAGTGAAGTTCTTACCATTAAAATTACTTTCATCAAATGAAAAGTCCCGCTTTATTAAATAAGTAGAAGAATTAGTAACATGAGCGTACTTCTCAATTTCTTTTACTGCTTTCTCGTTTCTTATACCAGTAACAATTGGGGTATTATCTTTAACTATTCCAGCTTTTTCGCGAGCAATTTCTTCTAAAGTGTTACCTAAAACATCTGTATGATCAAAATCTACATTTGTAATAACTGATACAATCGGTTCTATCACATTTGTAGCATCTAGTCGTCCTCCGAGCCCTGTTTCAAGTATTACTATATCTACATCTACTGACGAATAGTATAAAATTGCTAATACTGTGATCATTTCAAACTGCGTTGGATGCTCTAGCCCTTCCTTTTCTGCTTGTTCTGCTAAAGGTTTAATTTTTTGAATTAATTTTTCTAAATCTTTATTAGAAATCGGATTAGAATTATATACGATTCGTTCTGTAAAGTTTAATACAAAAGGGGAGGTAAAGAGACCTACCCTATATCCTGCTTTTGTAAGAATTCTTTCAAGAATAAAACAGGTAGATCCTTTACCATTAGTCCCAGCAACATGTATCACAGGAAGGTTACATTGCGGATTTCCTAGCCTTTTTAACATCCAATTCATTCGTTCTAACCCTGGTTTTGAACCAAACTTTCCTAGACTCCAGATCCATTCAATGCCTTCCATTAGAGTTTCACTCCTTCATAGATCTCAGTGTATCTAACCTCTCTGTTACTTTTTGTAAACGAACTTTGTAATCTTGTTGTTTTTCTTTTTCTTTATCAACTACATCTTTAGGTGCTTTATTAACAAAGTTTTCATTTGAAAGTTTACTTTCTACTAGATCAACTTCTTTTTCTAGTTCTTTTTCTTTTTTCTCTAACCGTTCAATTTCTTCACTAAGATTTACCAGGCCTTCTAAAGGTAAAAATATTTCAGCTCCTCTTACAACTGCTGATAAAGCTTTTTTAGGTTTTTCTTTCATTTCACTAACAACACTGACAGGCTCTGCTCCGGCTAATGCATTAAAATAAACCTTGTAATCATCAAAAGTCGTAAAATCCTTTTCTTCATTTGCTAATATAGTTATTGGTGATTTTGTTTGCGGGGCAATGTCTAATTCTCTTCTTAGATTTCTTACAACTCTGATCCCTTCCATAATCTGTTCCATCTTTGACTTACTTTCTTCATCTACAAAAGATATATCATATTCTGGCCAAGTAGATGTCACTATCAGCTCATCTGTATGCGGTAAGTAAGATCTTATTTCTTCAGTTATAAATGGCATTATAGGATGTAATAGTTTTAAAATAGTATCTAATCCTCTTACTAAAACTTCTTGTGTTAAAGCTTTTTGTTCTTCAGTTCCTTGGTATAACCTTATTTTAGCCATTTCAATATACCAATCACAAAATTCTGTCCATATAAAATCATATAAAGTTTGAGAAGCTTCCCCTAGTTCATATTTTTCAAATAATCTTGTTACATCCTTAGTAACCTCTTCTAATCTGTGAAGAATCCATTTATCTGCTAGGCTTAAACGTTTATCATTTGCAGATAATTCTTGTGGTGTGTATCCATCAAGGTTCATAATTGCAAACCTAGAAGCATTCCAAATCTTATTTGCAAAGTTTCTACTAGCTTCTACCTTATCATAAGAAAATCTCATATCATTTCCAGGAGTATTTCCAGTAACTAATGTATATCTAAGTGTATCTGCACCATACTTATCAATAAGTTCTAATGGGTCAATTCCATTACCCAACGACTTACTCATCTTTCTTCCATTAGCATCTCTTACTAATCCGTGAATCAGAACATCATCAAAAGGACGCTCTTCCATAAACTCAAGACCCATAAATATCATTCTTGCTACCCAGAAGAAAATTATATCATAACCAGTAACTAACACGCTAGTTGGATAGAATTTCTTTAAATCTTCAGTCTCTTCAGGCCAGCCCATAGTTGAAAAAGGCCACAACGCAGAACTGAACCAGGTATCTAGTACATCAGGGTCTTGTTCTAGTTCACTGCCACATGAAGAGCAAGATTCTGGCTCTTCTCTACTTACAATCATTTCACCACAATTACAATACCAAGCAGGAATTCTATGACCCCACCAAATTTGACGAGAAATACACCAGTCTCTAATATTTTCCATCCAGTTCCTGTATATTTTTTCAAATCTTTCTGGAACAAATTTGGTATCACCTTGGTTAACAAGTTCAACTGCAGGCTTTGCAAGGGGGTCCATTTTAACAAACCATTGCTTACTAACTAAAGGTTCAATGGTAGTATCACATCGATGGCATTGTCCCACAGAGTGTTCATGATCATCAGTTGCTAATATAAACCCACCTGCAATGAGATCATCTCTTAAAGCTTTTCTGCAATCATAACGATCCATACCTGCATATCTTTCTCCAGCCTCATCAGTCATTTTACCATCTTTTCCGATTACAGCAATATTTTTTAAATTATGTCTCTCTCCAATATCAAAATCATTTGGATCATGAGCAGGCGTTACTTTAACTGCCCCTGAACCAAATTCTGGATCCACATATTCATCAGCAACAATAGGAATTTCTCTATTTACTAGTGGAAGTCTTACAGTTTTACCTACCATATTTTGATAACGCTCATCTTCAGGATGTACAGCTACAGCAGTATCTCCTATCATAGTTTCTAGTCGAGTAGTTGCTACAGATATATGATCAGATCCATCTGTTAAAGAATACTTTATATGTGTTAATGTGCCTTCAGACTCTAAATGTTCTACCTCAATATCAGAAAGAGCAGTATAGCATCTAGGACACCAGTTAATTATATAATCTCCTTGATAAATTAACCCTTTCTCATAAAGTGTTACAAAAACTTCTCTAACAGCTTTACTACACCCTTCATCCATAGTAAATCTTTCTCTAGACCAGTCAACTGACACACCAAGTTTTTTCAGTTGAGCAGTAATACGTTCATGGTATTCATCTTTCCATGACCAAACTTTTTCTAAAAACTTTTCTCTTCCTAAGTCATATTTAGTTATGTTATCTTCTTCAGATATATGTTGCTCAACTTTTGTCTGTGTAGCTATACCAGCATGGTCTGTACCTGGCATCCATAATGTATCATATCCTTGCATCCTTTTAAAACGTACTAAAACATCTTGTAAAGTATTATCTAAAGCATGCCCCATATGAAGAGATCCAGTAACATTTGGTGGCGGTATTACAACAGAAAATTTCTCGCGTTCATCACAAGCAGCTTTAAAAGAATTATTTTCTAACCACTTTTCGTACCACTTGGTCTCTACAGTTTCTGGATCGTAAACTTTGTTTAAGTTAGTTTTAGACATCTTAAAATCACTCCTTTCAAGTTTTGTAAAATAACGTAAAAAAGCCCTTACGTCCATAAAAGGACGGAAGGGCTAATTCCGCGGTACCACCTTAATTTCCCATGCTAACTACATGGAACACTTAATAAAATAACGGCTTAAACCGAGTAATCTTACTACAAGTTCAGATTACTATCTCCCGGGCGACATTCAGTAGCAGCTCTTTAGAGCACTTTCAGCCTAGGTGCTCCTCTCTCTAAAAGACCATACTACCTACTCCTCCCGATCCGAGACTTTAAAAATATCATTTTTTCTAATATATTTATGATACACATCTACAAAATTGATGTCAAGGAATTATCCAAAATATTTGTTAAGTAACCCTTCTAACATTCTAGCATGGCGAGCTTCATCTTTAGATGACTCAATAAAATAAGTAAAAGTTTCTGTAAGATCATTGTCTTTAGCTTTGTTTGCTGCATCTTTTTTACCTTCATTTGCAAATGTTTCTCCATCTAACATCTCTTTTAAATTTTCTTTGGTACTTTCTTTTATCATTGAGTTTAACTCAGCAAATCTTGCAGCGTGTTCTGCTTCTTCCCATGCAATTCTCTTTAGTGCTTCTGCAATTTCAGCATATCCTTCTCTTTGAGCCTGACGTGCCATTGCAAGGTATAAACCAACTTCTTGTGTTTCACCTTGAAAGTTTTGTTTTATAGGTCTTTCTAGTTCTGTGCCTTTAGCCTCACCCATCACATTTTCAGTTGTTAAATTTCTCTTTTCAGTCATTTAAATACCTCCTAATTTTTTGATTAGTTTTCTTTCATATATGTTTTAAAAAGAGCATCTCCAAGCTCTGGATCAACATTTTTTATATCATTTAGATATACAAAAGCACTTCCCTTATATTCAAAGTTATCTCCCGTCAATATATGTTCTAATGCTGATCTAGTCACATTAACGATACACTCTTCATCATGATATAATTTACAGTTTTTACACTGTTTTAAAATTTGCCCTACAGCTTCTATCACATCTTCTTTTTCATAACCTTTTAAATCATATGTAGGTATTTTATCTACACCATCATCAACATAAAATTCATCATTTTCCATAGCATTAATTATTATGTTTTTCGAAAATCCAACTAAACATTCATTTCCTTTGCAATGATTACATACACCCTTACCTAAGCAACATTTATCTACTTTTTTATATACTTTCACAAAGTTCAATGATTCAAACATACTTTTCCTCTCCTTTTGTTAATATTAGTTATAATTATCAACAAACAATATATACATAATATAATTTAATCCCTCTTGTATGTCAAGAGGGATTAGCTAATTCATGTAATTTATTTTCTAACTCTTTCCAAGTTTTTATAAAACGAGCATCTGGTAAAGAATTGAAAAAATATTTTCCATAAGGTTTTCTGTGCACTCTGACATCTAAAAGTATAAATATTCCTGAATCTGATTTATTTCTAATTAAACGACCAAACCCTTGTTTAACTGCTAATACAGCTTCTGGTACACTGTATGTCATAAAACTACTTTTTCCTTCTTTATTTAATCTCTCCATCCTAGCCTTTACTAAAGGTTCATCAGGTACTGAGAAAGGAATCTTATCCATTATTACAACTTGTAATGAAGAGCCTGGAACATCGATCCCTTCTCTAAAACTATTTGTCGCAAATAATACTGAACTAAAATTCGTTTTAAAGGTTTCAAGAATTTCAGCTTTAGGCTGTATATTCTGACATAAAAGTTCATATGGTAAATCATCTTTCAATTTTTCATAAGCTAAATTCATCATTCTATAACTCGTAAATAGTACTAATGTTTTTCCACCAACTTTTGTAACCATATAACGTATAGCTTCTATAAGTTTTTCTTCATACTCATCTGTTCGTGGAAAAGGAAAATTTCTTGGTACAAAAATACTAGCTTGCTCTTTATAGTTAAATGGTGAATTTATTGAACACGTTATTGTATCATCTGTTAGACCTACCCTTTTTTTAAAATAAGAAAAGTTTTCTTCAATTGATAATGTTGCTGAAGTCATTATCACTGTATCTATATACCCAAATAAAAAGTTCTTAAGTTGGTCACTTACTGACACAGGATTAGTTGCCATTTTTAGATCTACCACTTGGTTATTAGAATATTTTGTTTCTACCCAAGAAACGTAATCTTCTTCCTCGAAGTCTAGGATTAAATCTAAAGCTTGTTTGGTTTTATTAATTCTATTGTATAGCATCTTAGGTCGTTCAGGATCGTTGTATTCATCCATATACAAAGTTTCAATATGATTAGTTAGTTTAGCCAATTTAGAACGAAATTCTTCTAGATATACAAACGATTCTATTTCTCGTAATAAAAAACTCTTACCAAACTTATTGCCATGATCTATTAACCTCTGAAAAGCTTTGTAGGAAGTCTCTTCTGTTTCTCTCACAATTTTTTCATTTCCTTCCATATTCCCCTTTACGTAAGTAGTTATTTCTTTTAATAGTTTTAATACTTGCGAATAGTTTAGTTCATGTCCTAGTGACTTAGTTGCTATTTCCGGGATATGGTGAGCCTCATCAAAAATCACACCTTCATAGCTTGGAAATACTGATAAACTCCCCTCTGAGTCTACTCTTAATTTTAAATCACTGAAAAATAAATGATGATTAGTAATTAAAACTTCAGAAGATTCAGCTCTACGTTTTAACATCAATACAAAACAATCACTGTAATGAGGACATTTTTGACCTAGACACGTATCACTACTTGCAGCCATCAGGTCCCAAAGCTCTTTAGCTGGTTGAATTTCGTGGCGATCCCCTGTTTCAGTTTCACTTGCCCATTCAACGAAATTTCTGTGTACACCAGTATTATCTAAACTAGTTTGTCCAAACTTTTGAGAAAATTTTTCTTTACATAAGTAGTTACTTCTTCCTTTAATAATTTCTACATCTAGTTTTCTTCCTATTATTTGTTCTAGTAATGGAATATCCTTTTTTATTAATTGTTCTTGTAAAGCTATAGTTGCTGTTGAAATTATGATTCTATTTCCATTTTCAGAAAAGTTAACAGCTGGTATAAGATATCCAAGTGATTTACCAGTTCCTGTACCAGCTTCCACAACTAAATGATTAGCATCTGAAAGAGCGTTTAAAACTATTTCACTCATTTCAACCTGTCCTTTTCTAGCTTCAAACCCATCAAGTTGTGATTCCATAGAAGCCCAAATATTTTGGAGTTTTTCCTGTCCCATTTAATTCACCTCAAATACTAAAGAACATCTTCAATTATTTCTAAAAACTCCTGTTTACCTTCTCCAGTTGTACTTGAAAAAGGTATCAAAAGATCATCTTCGCCTATATCTAACATTTTACGCATTTCTTTCAATCTTTTATTACGCTGTTGATTTTTTACTTTATCAATTTTCGTCGCAACTAATATTACTGGTCTTTTAAACTCTAATAAAAAGTCTAACATGTTAATATCATCTGTTGTAGGACCATGTCTTGCATCTAAAAGTAAAACAGATACACGTAAACTTTTACGGTCAGTTAAATAAGTAGTTATTAGTTCTTCCCAATCCTTTTTCATCTTTTTTGATACTTTAGCAAAACCATACCCAGGTAAATCAACAAAATACAAATCATCATTTATCAAAAAATAATTTATCGTTCTTGTCTTACCAGGCTTTTTACTAATGTGAGCTAAGTTATTTCTAGTAACTAAAGTATTTATAAGTGATGATTTACCTACATTCGACCTCCCGATAAACGATATCTCTGGAAACTTTTCCTCAGGGATTTGAGAGGGTAAATAAGCACTAGTAACATATTCAGCTTGTTCTATCTTCATAATAGCACCTCCATTATAATTTCATGTACATTACTTATTCTATCATATAAAAAACCTACACCGTGAATTTTTTCGGTGTAGGTTAGAGTGTAACCTGTTCTATAACTTCATCTAAAGTCGAAACTGGTATTACTTCTAATTCTTCATCATCCTCAAAAGTTTTTTGATAATTGTCTTTAGGAATTAACACTTTACTTGCTTTTGCTTCTTTAGCAGCATCTATTTTTGTTGCTACACCTCCGACAGGCTTTACATCACCCCTTATTGAAACTTCACCAGTCATAGCCACTTTATGATCTATTGGCTTATCTGTTAAAGAAGAATAAATTGCAGTGGCTATAGCCACTCCCGCCGATGGACCATCTATTGGGATTGCTCCAGGAAAATTAATGTGAATCTCATAATCTTTTGGATTTACCTCCATATAATGTTTTAACACTGTTAGGACGTTATCAACAGATCCTTTAGCCATACTTTTTCTTCTTACTACTCTACTAGCACTTCCCATTTCTTCCTCTTCAACCAAACCAGTAACATTAATATCACCTTGACCTGTTTTTGTTGGAAAGGAAGTTACCTCAATTTCTAGTAGTGTTCCATGACTTGGACCAAGAACAGCTAATGCATTAGCTAATCCAACCTGTGATTGTTCAGGAACTAGTTTATCAGGTCTAGGTGAAATTTGGCTAGTATTAATCACCCATTCTAAATCTTTTTGTGTTAGAGATTTGCGTTCTTCTGTAAGAGCTAAACCTGCCGCTATTTGAACTAAATTAACAGCTTCACGACCATTACTTGCATATTTCCTAACTATATCTAAAGCACCATCTTCAATCTCAAATCCTATCCGATTAATAGCGTTTTGTGCAATATTCTCTAATTCTTTAGGGGTTAAGCCTTTAAAAAAAACTTCAACACAGCGACTTCTAATAGCTTGAGGAATACTTTCTGGACCTTTGGTGGTAGCTCCTATTAGTCTGAAATCTGCTGGCAAGCCTTTTTGGAAAATTTCATGGATATATTGTGGACAATTAGGATTTTCAGAACTATAATAAGAGCTTTCTAAAAAAACTTTGCGATCCTCGAGAACTTTCAAAAGTTTATTCATTTGAATATGATGCAATTCACCAATTTCATCTAAAAATAGAACTCCACCGTGAGCTTTACTGACTGCCCCAGGTTTTGGTTGAGGAATACCTTGTACGCCCATAGCTCCTGCACCTTGATAAATGGGGTCATGAACTGTACCAATCAGAGGATCAGCTATACCTCGTTCATCAAATCTAGCAGTAGTAGCATCAAGCTCCACAAATTTTGAATTACTATCAAAGGGAGAGCTCACATTTTTTTTAGCTTCTTCTAAAACAACTCTAGCAGCAGCTGTCTTACCTATTCCAGGTGGACCATAAATTATAACATGTTGTGGATTCGGACCACACAGGGCTGCTCTCAGAGCTTTTAGGCCTTCTTTTTGACCAACTATCTCATAAAAGTTTTGGGGTCTTGTTTTTTCTGCTAAAGGTTCTGTTAAAGAGATTTCACGCATCTTCCTTAATTTTTCCATTTGTTTTTGTGATTCTTTCTCTACTGTAGCTTTACTAGATTGTTGACTTCTTAATTGATTCCAAAAATAAAGACCAATGACTACAGCAAAAAAGAATTGAACCATTGCAAATATACCAGCAAAACTTCCCATTCTATCCCCCCTCAAAAACTCGTTTAATACAACCTAATACTATTATGCGGAACTAATTTTGAATTTATTCTCAATGATAGAAACTATTTCATAAAAAAAAGACCTAATGCTTTTTTAAGCATTAGGTCTTCTTTGTTTAAGCAGATTCATGTTTGTTTTCTTTACCATTCTCATTTTTCACAGTAACTGGGTCCTCACCGTCATCTATAACCTCTTTTGTTATTACACATTTATCTACATTATCCGTTGATGGTAACTCATACATAATATCATTTAAATTCTCTTCAATTATAGCCCTTAGTCCCCGTGCACCAGTATTTCTATTGATTGCTTCTCTTGCTACAGCTCTAAGTGCTTCTTCTTTAAACTCTAAATCAATACCATCTAACTCAAACAACTTTTGATACTGTTTAATTAAAGCGTTCTTAGGCTCCTCTAGAATTCTTACTAGTGCATCTTCATCTAAGGCATCTAAAGAAGAAATCACAGGAATTCTTCCAACGAATTCAGGAATCAAACCAAACTTCAAGAGATCTTGTGGTAAGACGTTAGAAAGAATTTCACCAATGTCATCATCTTTTTTACTTCTAACCTCTGCACCAAACCCAAGTCCTTTTTTACCAATTCGATTTTGAATTACTTTTTCTATGCCATCAAAAGCTCCACCACAGATAAATAATATATTAGTAGTATCTATCTGTATAAACTCTTGATGTGGATGTTTTCTACCACCTTGAGGTGGAACACTTGCTTTAGTACCTTCTAAAATACGAAGTAATGCTTGCTGCACCCCTTCGCCTGATACATCTCTTGTAATAGATGGATTATCAGTTTTTCTTGCAACTTTATCAATCTCGTCAATATACACTATACCTTTTTGAGCTTTTTCAACATCATAATCTGCAGCCTGGATTAGTTTTAATAAAATATTTTCAACATCTTCTCCAACATATCCAGCTTCAGTTAAAGATGTTGCATCTGCCATTGCAAATGGAACATTTAAAATCTTTGCAAGTGTTTGTGCGAGCAAGGTTTTACCTACCCCTGTAGGCCCTAGTAACAAGATATTACTTTTCTGAATATCTACCTCGTCGTTCTTTTTAGCTTCATCGTTAACACGCTTGTAATGATTATAAACAGCTACAGAAAGCGCTCTTTTTGCGTCATCCTGTCCAATTATATAGTCATTTAGAATGTCATAGATTTCCTTAGGTTTTGGAATTTCAGAAATGCTGAAATCACCATTATCATCAGTTAACTCTTCTTCAACAATTTCGTTACATAGTTCAATACACTCATCACAAATGTAAACACCAGGGCCAGCAACTAACTTTTTCACTTGTTCTTGCGTTTTACCACAAAAGGAACACTTTAGTTTGCCCTTTTCATCATTTAATTTAAACAATCAAATCACCTCTCTAAAAAACCTTACTCAGATTTAGACTTGGGAGGTCTTTCTAGTATCTCATCAATTACTCCATAATCTTTAGCTTCTTCACTTGACATAAAGAAATCTCTGTCAGTATCCTTTCTTATTTGGTCAACAGGTTGACCAGTATGGTAAGTTAGGATATTATTTAATCTTTCTTTAGTCTTCATGATTTCTTTTGCATGAATTTCAATATCTGTAGCTTGCCCTTGAGCTCCTCCCATAGGTTGATGGAGCATAATACGTGAATTTGGTAAAGCAAAACGCTTTCCATTAGTTCCTGCAGTAAGTAATACTGCTCCCATACTCGCAGCCATACCTACACAAATTGTTGAAACATCTGATCTGATATACTGCATAGTATCATAAATTGCTAAACCTGCATGTACGTGTCCTCCCGGACTGTTTATATACAAGTGTATGTCTTTTTCAGGGTCTTCAGATTCTAAAAATAACATTTGAGCAATTACTGAATTGGCAATAGTATCATCAATAGCTGTTCCAATAAAAATAATTCTATCTTTCAATAGTCTTGAATAAATATCGTAGGAGCGTTCCCCGCGATTAGTCTGTTCAATTACCATGGGAACTAAATTCATACTAAAACCCCCTTTATATTATATAATAACACACTTAATCAATATGGTCTCCTATTTTTTACTCACTAATAACTTATTCAGCTTCATTTTCTTCTGTATCTTGTTTTTCAACTTCTGTAACAACTGCATTATCTATCAATAAATCAACCGCTTTTTTAGTGGCTATTTGATCTTCTACTTGAGAGACTTTTCCTTGCAACTCTAAAAATTCTTTTATCTGCTCTGGATCTTGGTTTGCTGACTCAGCAATTTTTTTAATCTCTTCTTCTACTTCTTCTTCACTTGCTGTAATTCCTTCTTCATCTCTAATAGCTTCTAATACAAGATTTCTCTTCACTCTATTCTTTGCAGAATCTTTAAATTGTTCTTTTAAGCTATCTTCATCAGTGTTTGCCATTTTATAATATGTGTTTAAATCTAACCCTTGATAAGATAAGTTTTGTTCAAATTCTTTTAGCATTGTATCAAGTTCTTGGTCAATCATAGGTTCAGGGATATTAACTTCTGCATTTTCAACAGCTTTACTTACAACTTGTTCTTCAACCTGTTGTTCACCTTTTTCTTTTGCTTCTTGTTCTAATCTATTGCTAATATCTTGTTTTAATTCATCTAAAGATTCAAAATCACTTACATCTTTAGCAAGCTCATCATCAATAGAAAGCAAGTTTTTCTTCTTAATTTCCTTTACTTTAACATTAAAGACTGCATCTTTACCACTAATTTGCTCTTGTGGATATTCTTCTGGGAAGGTAACATTTACTTCTTTTTCTTCTCCTGGTTTAGTGCCAATTAATTGTTCTTCGAACCCAGGAATAAATTGATCAGATCCTATCTCAATGTTATGATTTTCTGCTTCTCCACCTTCTAAAGGTTCACCATCAACATAACCCTTGAAATCAATAACTAATCTATCTCCATTTTCAGCTTCTCCATCTTCAATTTGTTCATACTCAGCGTGTTGTTCTTGTAAACGTTTAAGCTCATCTTCTACTTGTTGTTCACTAATTTCAATCTTTTCTTTTTCTACCTCTAACCCTTTATATTCACCAAGCTTTGGCTCAGGTTTTACATCTACAGTAGCAGTGAATTTTAGGACCTCACCTTTTTCCATTTGTTCTACATCAATCTCTGGTTGTGCCACTGGTTCTATTTCATTTTCTTCTATTGCTTCTTGGTAAGCTTCTGGAACTAGTATTTCTAAAGCATCTTCATATAATACTTCAGGGCCAAACCTATTTTCTAAAATTTTTCTAGGTACTTTCCCTTTTCTAAACCCAGGTAATTCTACCTTTTTTACAACTTTTTTGTAAGCTTTATCTAGAGAATCTTCAACTCTATCCTCGTCCACTTCAATAGTAAGTTTAACTTTGTTTTCGTCTATCCTTTCCCAAGTACTTTCCATTTATTCCTTCCTCCTTCATATTGATTGTATGTATTCTACGTTCGAAAATTTTCTCAGGATACTACAATATTATAACATAATAGTATATTGTGACAAATAACTTTAATTACTGATTTTAATAATTTATTTTATTTAATACATAAAAAAAAACAATATAAAAAACCGCCTATTTTGGCGGTGATTTTAATTGGAGCGGGAAACGGGTTTCGAACCCGCGACCTCCGCCTTGGCAAGGCGGCGCTCTACCGCTGAGCTACTCCCGCATATTGATGGTGCGAGGGGTGGGATTCGAACCCACACGGGAAAACCCACTAGATCCTAAGTCTAGCGTGTCTGCCAATTCCACCACCCTCGCACATTTTGGTGAGCCATGGAGGACTCGAACCTCCGACACCCTGATTAAAAGTCAGGTGCTCTTCCAGCTGAGCTAATGGCTCTAATTATTGGCTGGGGCGGCAGGGTTCGAACCTGCGCGTGCGGAGACCAAAACCCCGTGCCTTACCACTTGGCTACGCCCCAATAATTAATTTAATTCTATGGCGCGCCCGGCAGGACTCGAACCTGCAACCCCCAGATTCGAAGTCTGTTACTCTATCCAGTTGAGCTACGGGCGCCCAACATAATTCAGTTTTATGGGGTGAGTGATGGGATTTGAACCCACGGCCCCCAGAGCCACAATCTGGTGCTCTAACCGAGCTGAGCTACACCCACCATATATGGCGCGCCTGGGAGGATTCGAACCTCCGGCCTACGGATTAG